>DQVY01000016.1 GCA_015661535.1 Sulfurovum sp.
AAAACCACACTCTTCTTCTATCTCTTCTTTGGCTATCTGTGCCAAAGAGAGGTCTTTGTCGACAATACCGGCACAAAGTTCAATGGTTATACCATCACCATTGTTCAAATAAACAGCAGGACGAAACTGCTCCACCAGCACAAAAGCATCTTTTTCTCTATGGTAGATAAGTATCGCTACAGAGTCATGTGCCTCTACGATCTCCCATGACTTTTGAATACCGTTTTGTTCATATCTGGCTAAAGAGGTATTGATAAACTTCGCATCTACCAATGGTTCTAATTTAAAGTGCTTGAGTTTGTGGTCCATCTTCTACCCTCATACTTGTTTGTCTATTACAATCCCAAACAAAGGGTTTTCTCTCTTGCTTAAGATAATTTAAAAGCTTTTCTCTGTTCGCTTTTGCATCTTTGATCACCACTTTTTTATATTTGGTTGTTTTTACATCTTCATATTTTGTAAATTTTTTCAAAATAGATGTCTTGATCGATTTTTTACGCAACACCCTCATTGGGTTGATCCATCTTCCGTTTTTCTTCAGACCAAAATGCAAATGGGGTCCGGTACTTCTTCCTGTACTGCCCACATAGCCTATGATCTGTCCTTTTTTCACACGTTGCCCTTTTTTCACACGTGTACGGCTTTGATGGGCATACAAGGACTCATATCCCCCCGCATGTTTGATCTTGACTACTTTCCCGTAACCGCGCATCCAGCCGGAAAAGGAAACTTTTCCTGCATTCACAGCCAAAAGAGGCGTACCTCTTCTCGCACCAAAATCTGTCCCGTGATGCGGACGATAGCGTTTTAAGATAGGATGCCAACGTCTATACGAAAAGGAAGAAGTTACACGCACATGACGCAAAGGCATACCAAAACGAGAGTCTTTTTTGCTCACCGGTACCCTTCGTGTATAGGTCACTTTTTTCTTGCCTGTCACAGTATAGGCCTGTGACTTTTTATCACTCTTGTACCCATACCCATCTTCATCCGCATAGATGAACTGTCGTTTCCCCTTGGATTCATACATCGCTATCTTAATGGACGGCCGGTAATAAGGCTGCCCCATTCTTGTTTTTTGTGTATAGATAAAAGAGACTTTATCGCCTTTTTTAAACTTTTTTGCATTCACAGTACCTTTAAAAAGTTGTCCCATTTTATCGGCTACAGAACGATTATTTAAGGCTGTAGCAATATCTGTATGAAGGTTTTTCTCTATGGTCACTGTAGCGCTGTATTCTCCTTCCTCATACACAATAGGAATGATATCGAATTGATATTTACCGTTCTCACGGTCTTTTGCCAAACGGATCTGCATCTCTTCCCCTATAGGGATCAGTGCCTGCTCAAGTATACCGTTTTGGTTTATTAATTCATAAAAAAGTTGTCCCCCCTGAATTTCAGAGAGAAAAATAATATCTGTTTTTGAAATAGACTGTAACACGTCTAATGAAATATTACGGTCATTTAAATAGTCAGAGAAAGTCTGGCCTTTTTTCCAATGATCAGGAGTAACCCTCGCACCAAATAAGGCACTGAACATCAATACCATAAAAACTATACTTTTGAAACTTCCCATTCTGTACCATTATCCTAGCATAAATTAGACACAAGTATAACGGAAATAAGTTAATCTGCCTCTCCACCATCACTATATCACTCAACTTTTACTATATTGTTTGTATAATCGAATCAATATATTCACACAAAGGATAGCTATGTACAAAATAGTACTTATCACGCTTATTTCTCTGCCCCTGTTTGCAGGTTTTTTCCCTCAAACAGTGCACACGTCTATCAAATCAGTAAAAGGTAACCATCTTATACTCAAGTCAAAATTCCCGATCAATGGTATGAGTGGTGTGATTATTCATAATTATGGCAATGATCTCACCGCCATCACCGCACGTATCACACAAACAGGTTCCAACGGTCAAGCCCTGCGTCTCGATGCAGATGTCATAGACCATGAGGCACTTCCAAGCATTAAAACCGCGGTAGCCCCTAACGATAAGGTCATTGGAGGCTATCTGTACAACAATGTACTACTCTTGGCTCCCGATGCAGACACTTATGCAAAGATCACCTCATCTACACACAAAAAATGGCTGCATCCTGACCTTTTTGCTGTTTACCTGTCTGTGATTGGCGATAATGTCCCTACAAAAGAGAACCTTGCTGCCTTTGCTAAAAAGTTCCAAGTAGGTCTCATTTATATTGTACGTAAAGACAAAGCTGTTTTGATGGACCCTATCTCAGGTAAGATCGTGGCGCAAAAAAGCATGTCTGGACTCCCTCAAAAGGGACAATTTCCTTTCTTTATGCGTTTAAAAACACTTGATTCAGGGTGGTTCCTCAGCAGCGATACAAGCAGCGGGGACTATTACAAGACAATGCAGTCTATTTAATGATATATATTTAGGGAGAACCCAATGTTAGATAAAAAACATATACACTATTTTGAAACACTTGTTGGCAAAGAAAATGTCTACAGCGACAAGGCGCACCTTATTGCCTACTCTTATGATGCTACACGTACACGATTTGAACCTGAAGCTGTTCTGTTTCCAAGAGATGAACAAGATATTTCTGACATACTCAAATATTGTAATGAACATCTCATTGTCATTACTCCCAGAGGAGCAGGCTCTGGCTTTACAGGAGGTGCTTTACCAACCAATGGGGGTATCATCCTTGGTTTAGAAAAGCACATGAACAAAATATTAGAGATCGATATGGAAAACATGGTCGCAGTGGTACAGCCTGGCGTCATCAACATGGACCTGCAAAAAGCTGTAGCAGAAGTAGGACTTATGTACCCGCCAGACCCTGCCAGCGAAGAGTACTCAACCCTTGGAGGCAATGTCTCTGAAAATGCCGGGGGTATGCGGGCTGCCAAATACGGCATTACCAAAGACTATGTCATGGCACTTCGTGCAGTACGTGCAAATGGTGACATTATCCGGGCAGGAAAACGTACCATCAAAGATGTGGCTGGTTACAACACTGCAGGTATTCTCATCGCTTCTGAAGGTACGCTTGCAGTCCTCAGTGAGATCACACTCAAACTCATTCCCAAGCCCAAATTCACCAAAGGGTACATGGGTATTTTCCCTTCTGTGGACGATGCCATGAATGCTGTGTTTAAATCGCTTGCATCGGGAGCAAACCCGGTAGCCATGGAATTTATGGATGCCCTTGTGGTGCAGGCACTTAAAGAAAAACTCGGAGTCGAACTCCCAGAAGATGCAGGGGCCCTGCTCATTGGTGATGTCGATGGAAATGTCCCTGAAGAAGTAGCCTTTCAGTTGGAGACGCTTGAAGCTTCTTTTAAAGAGAACAATGCCCAGGAGTTCATTATCGCCCACGACGATGCACACCGTAATAAACTTTGGTATGCCAGACGTAATGCTTCTCCTTCCATTACGATTTTTGGTAACAAAAAACTCAACGAAGACATCTCTGTACCACGTTCTATGCTTCCAGAGGCATTAAAAGCTATTTATGCCATTGGTGATAAATACGGTTTTAAGGTACCTTGTTTTGGACATGCCGGGGATGGTAACATCCATGTAAATGTCATGGTGCCTGACGGCAAAGATGAAGAGGCCCTGCACCAAGGACACCAAGCCATTGAAGAGATCTTCCAAATGGTTGTAGATATGGGAGGAACCCTCTCCGGAGAACACGGTATTGGTACTTCCAAAGCACCTTTTATGGGTATTGCCTTTAACGATATGGAGATACAACTCTTTAAAGATATTAAAAAGTCTTTTGATCCAAACAACATTTTAAACCCTGGCAAAATGGGTCTACCCGGCGCATAATCATGTCCAACATACCAGAAGAAAGTATCTCTGAAGTCTCAAAACAGAAGGGTAAAAAACTACTTAAACAGTATTTTATCTTTTTAAGAGACTTTTTTAAAGATCTCCTTGATGACAGACTAGGATATTATGCCTCTTCTTTGAGCTGGAATACCATTTTTTCCATCATCCCTCTTTTGGTCATTTTTCTCTATATTTTCACCACCCTGCCTCTCTTTCAAGAGATGTATGACAAGGTACAAGCACTTATTTTCGCCAATTTGCTGCCTACTCAATCCAAAGAGATCATGGACAGCATCAATACCTTTATAGCAAACTCTGACAAACTTGGCATGGTGGGTGCTTTTTATGTCATCTTTGCTGCCATTATGTTTTTTAAAAACTACGATTATGTGGTCAATGACATTTTTGAACTTCCTCCCCGAGGCATACTTAAAAGTATTAAAACCTATCTCATTCTTATTGCCCTGCTCCCTGCCATGATGGGTGCTTCTTTCTACCTCTCCTCTTTTATACAGTCTTATTTAGACAAAACAGAGATCACTTCAGCCATCCATCTCTACAAAATCATTCCCTACATCATCATTTGGGGTGCGTTCTACATTGCCTACCAGTTCTCTGGCAATACAAACATCAAAAAAAGAGCTGCCATGACCTCTTCTTTTATCGCTTCTTTGATCTGGTATCTTTCCAAAAGCGGGTTTGTCTTTTATGTCATGCACAACAAAACCTACACCTCAGTCTATGGCAGCATCAGCACCGTACTTTTTTTCCTGCTCTGGATCTACATCTCCTGGGCCATTTTTCTGCATGGGCTTAGGTTTTGTTACCTGCTCAACAAGGAAGAAGAGATAGTAGAAATTTAATGTAGGGTGCGCACTTGTGCCCACCGAATAACCAAGCTTGCATGTGATGAAGAGCACTTTGCTCTAAAGCCTTGAACTTTATAGAAGGGCTTAAAAGCCCACCCTACGTGAAAAGTATTGGAAAGTGTGGTAATAATGCACCTCAATACAGAAACAAATACCCAGCATATCCACTTGCAACAGCCAATAAGAAATAAAAGGCTCCAGCACTCCTTATCGCCATCAAAGACAATCCTACATAACCCAACATAAGCCAAAGAGGTACAAAGTGCTCTATACTTGTTTGAGGCAAAGAAAATAGTGCCAACAATAGGCTGTCAAAACTATCTCCCATACCAAAAAGGTGTAAAAACATTACCAAAGGATAAAACACAATAAAAAGCAATGACAAGATCGGTGAAGCCAATTGGCAGGGACTTGTCACAGCAAAAGTTTCATGTACGATAGGAAGCATCAAGACAAATATACCTACAGGAATAACCAACAGTGTCAATACCCAGGTCTTCCACTTTTTTGTGTATTGGAGCAAAAGATAAATGTAAAATACGCCTGCGACAGAAAGTCCAAAACTCAAAGAGACCAAGAGAGAGGGGAAGAGTACCACGAGCAAAGCCAACACCGTTCCCAAAAAAGTAAAACTCAAAAGTTCTATACCTAATACAAGTGCCATCCAACCAAACAAGACCATTGCATACGAGCGTAACAAAGAAGGAGGAAACCCTACAAACCATACATACAAACCTAACAATATCATTGCTAGCAGTCCCACATCAAACAAAGCATGCCTGTAGGGAAAATACTTCTGTTGCAAAGGTCTATAGAGCAACAAAAGAAGTCCATAAACCAAAGCCCATAAAATACTGATATGAAACCCGGACAAAGCCACCAAGTGACTTACGCCTAATAAGGCTATTTTTTCTCGTAACTGTTTGTCTAAAGGGGTGGCAAAAAAGATGGCATTGTAAAAACTTGCCAATGCCGCATTTTTATGTTGGGAAGCTACTTTTTCAACGAACGAATCTTTTAGGCTTGGGTCTAAAAGTACTTTATCTTTTATTTTACTTTTGACATAGAAAGTACCCAAATAATCAATAAAAGAGATACTGCTATTGGGGAATATCTGTAGACGCAAACGTGTATGATTGAAGTTTTCTTTACGATGAGACGTAGTGTAAAAAGTCAAGCCCTCATCAGAATGAAGTTTTAGTACCGTATACCGTTTGTGATGTTTACTTTTTTCATACGCGCTAAGTACTGTGGCTGTAGTATAGTAAAAAGGTTTAGATATAAATGCTTGATACGAAACATACAGAAAAGAAAGTCGGATAAAAAGAAGAAGAACACAAAATACAAGAAAAAATACAAAGTCTCTTTTTCCTGAAAAAAGTTCAGGTTTTCCTAAAGCCTGACCCATAAAATCACTTATAGCGTAGGCATATCTATATTAATATTTGCTTCCTGCATAGGAATATCCCCATCTTCATACTCTACCTCAAAAGCTGCTGCGGGCGTTTTATCGACAAAACGGGTAAAATTCTTTTGAAATATAAGCTCCACAGTACCCGTAGGACCATTTCTCTGTTTCCCAATGATAATTTCCGCATCTTCTTCCGATTTTTTTCTAAACTCAGAAGTATACTCTTTCCCCTCTGCCTTTGCCTTCATCTCTTTCTCTTTTTCCATCGCTTCGCGGTAGACATCATCACGGTAGACAAAAAGAATAATATCGGCATCCTGTTCAATAGCACCAGATTCACGCAAATCTGACAGCATTGGACGTTTGTTGTCCCTACTCTCAACCCCGCGGTTCAGTTGTGAAAGGGCTACTATAGGTATCTGCAGTTCCCTTGCCAACTGCTTCAGGCCACGAGAGATCTCAGACACTTCTTGCTGTCTTCCCTCTCTACCCTCACCAGACATCAACTGCAAATAATCTATGATCGCCACAGAGATCTCAGGATGCTGCGTTTTGAGTTTGCGTAATTTGGAACGCACATGGTGGATGGTCGCATATCCCCCATCATCTACAAAAAGTTTTTTGCCTCCCAAGTCCTGTGTAGCAGCAGAAAGCTGAGACCACTGTTCATCTCTCAAATCCCCTACCCTCAATGCCTGCAAAGGTATGGATGTTTTTGCAGAAAGTAGCCTCAACATCAGCTGCTCTGCCGGCATTTCCAATGAAAAAAATGCCACTCCTTCATTACGTTCTAAAGCTTTGAGTGCCATGTTTAAAACCAGTGCCGTTTTCCCCATCGCTGGCCGCGCTGCGATGATAACCAGGTCCCCCTTACCAAAGCCGGAGGTTTTATCGTTCAAGTTTTTAAACCCTGTGTCTGTACCAATGAGTTTAGAATTTCCCAGTGCTTTAAGACGTTCTATCTCAGACATCATGGCTTGTGTGATCTCTTGAGACTCTCTAAAGTCATCAGAGGTAGAATTCTGTGTGATCTCGTAGAGTTTCTTCTCCACCAGATTCATTACTTCTTCAGCTGGCAAATCATCTTCAAGGGTGACTTTTTTGATCTCTGTTGCCAAAGTAGCCAAAGCCCTTTTGCTGGACTTCGCTTTGATCTCTTTCATATACGCAGCAGTATTGGTAATAGGGTTTGCAGAGAGAAGGTCAAGCATCGCTACTTCATCAAACTTACCCATGGTATTGAGTTTGGTACGTAAAAACTCATCATCCAATGGTTTTTCTTCTACAGAAAGCTCTTCCATGGCACTAAAAACATGCTGATGAAAAGGAAGGTAAAAATCATGGGGTTTTAACTTGGAAGCTATCTCTTCATAAGTCTCAGGGTCAAAAATAACCGAAGAGAGTACGGCTCTTTCTATGTTTAGGTTGTACATGTTTTCCATCAAAGTACCTTTGATGGAAAAAGTGAATAGTCAATAGTCAATAGTGAATAATGTGCCACTTTGGGATACCTCATTTATAAAACTTTCTGATTAAGAAAGCATACCATAACTATTCACTATTCACTATTAGTTATTCACTTGTTTTGCGCAGCAAAACGTTCTACTTCTGCAACAAACCTGTCAACCAGTTCTGCTTCAGGAAGCCTTGCTACCACTTCCCCTTTGAGCATCACAAGTCCTGCACCTTTTCCATAGGCAATAGCAACATCCGCATGTTTGGCTTCACCAATGGCATTGACCACACAACCCATCACAGAGACATCCATAGGGGTTTTAATATGCGCTGTACGTCTTTCAACCTCTGCTACAGCCGTGACCAAATCAGCCTCTATACGCCCGCAGGTAGGACATGAGATAATGTTAAGACCTTCTTTAATACGCCCAGAGTCTTTGAGTATGGCTTTGCCTACTTTGATCTCTTCTTCCAACTCACCGGTAATAGAAACACGCATTGTGTCCCCTATGCCGTCAAGCAGCAAGGCTCCTAGCCCAATGGAAGATTTGATCGTTGCATGGAAGATAGTCCCCGCCTCTGTGACACCCAGATGAAAAGGGTAGTCATTTTTCGGACGTAACAGTCGGTAAGCATCTACTGTCCTGTCCACATCAGAAGCCTTCAAAGAGACTTTAATGTCTGTAAACCCAAGATCTTCCAAAAACTTGATGTTATACTCTGCTGAAGCTACCATACCCTCAGCTGTTGCACCGTACTTTTGGTCAAACTCTTTCTCCAAAGACCCCGCATTTACCCCTATACGTATAGGAAGGTTACGCTCTTGACAGGCCTTGACTATCTCTTTAATGCGTGATTTTTCACCAATATTCCCAGGGTTCAAACGGATACAATCTACCCACTTCGCCGCTTCAAGTGCCAATTTATAGTTAAAATGGATATCTGCTATAAGCGGCAGAGATATCTGCTCTTTGATGGCTTTAAGTGCCAAAGCATCTTCCATTTCAGGCACCGCCACACGCACCATATCTGCCCCGGCAAAATGTAGACGGTTTATCTGCTCTACTGTCTCCATCACATTGTGTGTATCTGAGTAAGTCATGGACTGTACAGAAATAGGCGCATCTCCTCCTACAGCTACATTACCGACATAAATTTTTTTTGTTTTTACTCTTGGTTTCAAGATTTACCCTTGTAGGGTGGGCATTTATGCCCACCATTGATATGCAAATATCAATCATTACATGATTGTGGTGGGCATAAATGCCCACCCTACATTTTTAACCCTTGTTCTCATGCTAATCATGGGAACGAGAATATAATTCTCTTATTCTATCTAAAATTTATTAACCCGTAGGGTGCGTTTCTCAACGCACCCTAGGAGAATTCGACAGGGTCAAAATCTATCTCTATCTCTCGACAATCGACAGCATGCAAAGCCTTCAACAAAGGCACCCTGTTTTTTGCCCGTAGTAAAATGTTAAACCTGTATTTATTGGCAATGCGTTCCACCGGTGCTTTTCCTGACCCTACCACTTCTATGTTTTTAAAGGTTTTCAGTTTTGTCACGGTGTCAAGTGTTATTTTCCCTGCTTTTTTTTCATCTTTATGCGCGATGAGTATACGGGCAAGAGATGAAAATGGCGGATAGTCAGCCATCTCCAAAAACAACAACTCATCTTTAATGAAGAGTTCATAATCACTCAAATAGGTTTGGAAAAATTCAGGGTCTCCTGTTTGTACAATGACTTCTGCTTTTTTTGCCCTGCCTGAACGTCCTGCAATTTGAAAAAGTAAAGAGATAGCCCTTTCTCGCGCTCTATAATCAGCCAGTCCTAAAATGTAATCCAGTCCCATAATGACTGAGAGTGTGATGTTTGCATAGTCATGCCCTTTAGAGAGCATCTGTGTTCCTAAAAGTAAATGACTCTCTCCAGACTCAAAACGACCTAGTGCCTCTTTGAGTTTTTTAGCCGTAGTAATGCTGTCTTTATCAAACTGCTCTACCTGTATGCCTTCTATGGCTTCAGAGATGACCTCTATAGCCTCAACCGTACCCATACGTTCACTTTTAAGGGGTGCATAGCCACATTGTGTACAAGTGTCAGCTATGGCTTCTGTGAAGTTACAGTAGTGACACTTTAAATGTTTATATTTTCTGTGTAAAGCCATACCGACAGAACAGTAAGGACAAAGATGTGTTTTCCCGCAAGACTCACAGTAGAGGTATTTAAAGTTACCCCGTGTGGGTAAAAAGAGAAGCGATTGATTGCCTGCTTTGTAATGCGTATGCAAAGCATGTAACATGGTATGATTCAGCTTATCACCCGTAATGAACTGATACTTCTTTTCACTCTGCACAAAAGCTTTGTCCAGCTTCACCACATCATATTTATAATACGAAGCAATGGACGGTGTAGCAGAAGCCAAAAGCACCTTCGCCCCCAGTTTTTTTCCCATTAACACAGCCACGTCACGCGCATGATACCGTGGCCGTGTCATCGCCTTATAAGAGTCATCATGCTCCTCATCGACCACGATCAGCCCCAAGTTTGACAGCGGCACAAAAAGCGCAGAACGTGCCCCGGCCACGATGCGTATCTCCCCTGCCTCAATACCTTTTAAAATAGACTCTTTTTTCTTTTTCGTCAACTTAGAATGCCACAT
>DQVY01000088.1 GCA_015661535.1 Sulfurovum sp.
ACAGGAAGCTCTATTATGCCACAAAAGAAAAACCCTGATATTCCAGAGCTGCTCCGTGGTAAGACAGGACGTGTGAATGGTAATCTCGTAGCACTGCTCACGGTGATGAAGGGGCTTCCTCTTGCTTACAATAAAGATATGCAGGAAGACAAAGAGGGTGTTTTTGATTCGGTGAGAACTGCAACCTTGTCTTTACAAGTATTGGAAGAGATGATAGCGGACATGACAGTGAATGTGCAAGAGATGGAAAAGGCTTGTATGATCGGTCATTTATCTGCTACTGACCTGGCTGATTATCTTGTAAAAGAAGCAGGCCTTCCTTTCCGTGATGCCTATCATATTACAGGTAATGTTGTAAACCTGGCAGAAGAGAAAGGTTTGGATATCTCAGAACTTACTTTAGATGATCTACAAAGTATTGATGCACATATAGGTGAAGGTGTGGTAGCACTCTTAGATAACCGCGCTTCAATGAATGCAAGAATTTCTGAGGGTGGTACGGCTACTGTGAGGACTTTAGAGCAGGTCGAGAGTTTGAAGGCTTGGCTTGACAATGCTAAATAGTAAACCTTGGCATTTTTATATTTTTAAGATCTCTTCCAAGCTTTTATAGCCGCTGATGCATACCATATGTCCATCTGCATCTATTTTGACAGTGGAAGGAAATGCATTGGCTCCCATGGAGCGTGCTTTTGAAAAATCATGCTGCATAAGGAGTTCTGCCCGGTCACTTTGGTAGAAGGATGTAAACGCTTGTCTGTTTTGATGTACATAAGAAGTAAGGATATCTATAGAACTTATGTCAATGCCTTTGGTATAAAAGGCAGACTGTATAGTGCTATAGTACAGAAACGCTGCATCTTCTCCCCAGAGTTCTCTTATGGTTACAACTGCTTTACAAGCGGGGTATGTATTGTAGTCAAAATGCTTAAGGTTAAGCAGTTTTGGATGAAAAGATTGTCCTGTTATTTGTTCTACTGCCTGCCAGTTCTTTTGGAGGTATCTTCGATTTTCTTCATTCCAGAGCATTTGTCCTGAAGTACGTAGTCCACCGAGCACAATACTACATGTGTACGCTTTGCTGTATGATTTCCGTAATGTTTCCATGACAGGGTGAAAACCCCAGCACCATGAACACATAGGGTCGATGACAAAAATGAGTTGTGTAGAAGGTGTAGACATCAATGATCTTTTAAGATGAACAGGAAAGTGTGATATTTTTATGTTCTTCAGGGGTCTCAGCTGCAAAATGTTCAAACTCTGGCAGTTCATCATAGGGATGGTTTGCAATATGTAACAATGTCTCTACCATAGAAAAATCCCCACGTTCGGCTAAGGTAATGGCATGTTGGAGCATGTGGTTTTTTAAGACATATTTGGGGTTGGTTTGAAGCATAGCTTCCTGACGTTCTCTTTGTGTACGTGATTCTTTTTTCAGACGGGAATCATATAGGTCAAGCCATTTATCAAAAGGGACAGGGTTCATTGCAAGTTCAAAAATAGGCATCCTATCTCCATTATAACGACTTAATGTTCTAAAGAAAAGGGTATGGTCTATGTAGGCATCCTGCAGGGTACCTACAAGAGAGGTGATAAGTTGCATGTCGTCTTCCTGCTTTAATTGCAAGCCCAACTTTTGACACATTACATCTATGTACGCATTGGGATAGATATGATCACCATAGTCATCGAGTTTTTTTTGCATTCTCTTTGTGTCGATGAGAGAGGCGAGTGCTTTAGAGAGCATGGTGAGGTTCCAGTAGGCAATATTTGGTTGTTCACCATAGGCATAACGACCTGCCAGGTCTGTCTTGTTACAGACAAAGCCAAAGTCAAAATCATCTAACATAGCAAAGGGTCCATAGTCTATGGTCAGGCCGATGATGGACATGTTGTCTGTATTCATCACACCATGGCAGAAGCCTATGCCCTGCCATTGGGCTATAAGTTTTGCAGTCCGTTCCAATACTTCTTCAAAAAATTTAAAATAGCGATCTTCATCTCCTGTTAAATGAGGATAAGACTCCTGGATTACATACTCAGCAAGTGCTTTTAGTTTGTCATACTCTTTGAAGTAGTGGAAGTACTCAAAGGTACCAAAACGTACCCAAGAGGGTGACATGCGCATGACAATGGCAGCACGTTCTATGCGGTTTCGCAAGAGCTTTGTTTGTGACCCTATAATACCAAGTGCACGGCTAGTAGGGATGCCAAGGTGGTGCATGGCTTCAGACATAAGATACTCACGTATGGAGGAGGGGATAGCAGCACGTCCGTCTGCCATACGGGAATAGCGTGTCTCCCCACTCCCTTTGGTTTGAAGATGCCAGCCATCTACACTTCCTAAATTATGGGCTCTTCCATCTCCCAAACGTCCGGCATTATGGCTAAACTGATGTCCGGAGTAGCACATGGCAAAATGACGTACATCTTTAGGTCTGTAGGTACCATTGAGCAAGGCAACAAAACTGGGATCTTCAGCACAGTTTTTATCAAGACCAATAAGCGATGCAGCATTGGGATTGAAAGAGATAAGGTAGGGATCATCAAGCGGTATGGGGTTGGTAATATCATAAAACTCACTATCGAGAGAGAGATAGGTATTTTCAAAGCTAAGGTTATTAAGTGTCATAAAGAGGTTTTACATGCTTTGTACTTAAATTAAGGTAAGTTCAAAAGTAAAATGATACCTCAGATAGTGTACACTATGCCAAATTAATATTAGGAATGAACATGAATGTATCGGTAGAGTATTTGGGCAATAAAACATTTAAAGCAAATACATTGAAGTCAAGTTATACCCTTGACTGTAAAGAGATCACCCCTGTAGAATATTTTGCTACAGGTATCATTGCATGTACAGGGATAGACCTTGTCATGATGGCTGAGAAGGATGGCTTTGAAGTAACAAACTATGCGGTAAAAGCTGAGATAGAACGTACAGAATCTGTGCCTATGAAATTTGCTGCTATGCATATTATCTACACTTTTGATGGTGCCTTTGATGCAACAAAAGCAAAACGTTATATTGGGGCTTCTTTAGAGAGTTACTGTACGACAGTGAACTCCATTCGTGATTCTGTAAAAGTAACGTATACAATTGTGCATAATGGTGAGACCATCACTGAAAATGAACCTCTTGTTTCTATGAATATAGCACTTGAAGACGGTTTTGGCGGAGCATGTTGTTCTTAATCAGTTTTTTCTTTTAGCTTGGATATAAGTGTCGAGAGACGCTTTGCTCTGACTTCCTTACCTTTGATGTTTGCTATGAAATGATGTTTGCAGGCATAACATGAACTGAGGCATTTTTTGACGACAATCGTGTCGTCAGGAAAGGCTTTGTTCAACTTGTTTATTTTCGTAAATTTCTTACATATTTTTATCTTCATAGTCTACTATAGCATATTTAGATATAATCCCAAAAAAATTACAACTACAGATGGAATACTACTATGATACAACTTACCAATCTTTTCAAGGGCTTCGGCGGACAAACACTTTTTCATGATGTAAACTTTAAGATGCAGGCACAGCAAAAAATAGGTTTTGTCGGGCGGAACGGTTCTGGGAAATCTACACTTTTTAAAATGATACTGGGTGAGGAGAGTGTGGATAGCGGGTCTATAAGTATCCCTAAAAATTATCGTATTGGTACTTTAAAACAGCACTTGGTATTTACAGAACCTACTGTGCGAGAAGAGTGTGCTCTGGTCTTGCCCGAAGATGAGCAGTGGAATTTTTATAAAATAGAAAAACTGCTCTTTGGACTTGGGTTCTCTGAGGCAGACTTAGACAAAGACCCCTTAAGTTTTTCCGGTGGGTACCAGATACGTATTAACCTGGTAAAACTGTTGGCAACCGAGCCAAATATGTTGCTACTGGATGAACCGACAAACTACCTCGATATTATCTCTCTTAGATGGTTAAAGGGGTTTATACGTGAATTTGACGGTGAAGTCATACTCATTACACACGATAGAGACTTTATGGATTCAGTGACTACACATACCATGGGAGTACAGCGCAAGGGCTTGCATTTGGTGAGTGGCGACAGTTATAAGTACTATGGTACGCTGGAACTTGCAGATGAAACTTACGAAAAAACCAAAGCCAATCAGGACAAAAAACGTAAAGAACTTGAAGAGTTTGTGGCACGTAATAAAGCCAGAGCCTCAACAGCTGCACTGGCGCAGTCAAAACAAAAAGAGCTTGACAAGATGGAAGAGATGGATGATCTGGCAACAGACACAAATCTCTCTTTTAAATTTAACTATAAAGAAACCCCTGCCAAGATACTTTTTCGTGCCAAAGAATTGGGTTTTGGATATAAGCCGGAGGAGCCATTGTTCCAAAATATTACTTTTGCAATGGAACGTGGTAAAAGACTTGCGATCATTGGTAAAAATGGTAAAGGTAAGTCAACATTGCTGAACTACATTGCGGGTGAACTGGGAGAACAGCAGGGAAGCATTGAGTTTCATCCTTCAACTGTCTTTGCCCACTTTGGACAGACAAATATTGAAAGACTGAATATCAAAAATACGATTGTAGAAGAGATCGCTTCTATGAGCAAAGAGATAGGTATCCCCCAGGCACGTAATATTGCCGGGCGGATGATGTTCTCTGGAGAACTTGGTGATAAAAAGATCGATGTACTTTCCGGTGGAGAGCGCAGCAGGGTCATGTTGGGAAAAATCATTGCAACACCTGCAAACTGTTTGTTCCTTGATGAACCTACTAACCACCTGGATATGCAGTCCATCGATGCACTTGCAGATGCCATAGATACCTTTGAAGGCTCACTGATCATGGTGACACACTCGGAAATGCTTTTACACAGACTGGCAGATGCACTTATTATTTTCCACAAGGGTGGGGCAGAGTACTTTGATGGAACGTACGCAGACTTTTTAGAGAAGATAGGCTGGGAAGAGGAAGAGGGGAATGTCAAAGCTAAAAAGAAAAAGCCAAAGATTGACTATAAAGAGCGTAAAAAATTACGCAAAGCGGTGACAAAAGAGCGTAATGAAGAGCGCAAACCCTACACCAAAGAGATCAAAGAGTGTGAAGAGAAGATAGAGAAGCTTGAAGCTGAGATGGCTGTGAAAAATGAAGCATTAACGGAAGCATCCAACAAAGGTGACAATGATGCCATTATGGAGATGTCCAAAGAGGTTGGTTTGGTACAGCAGGAGATAGATGCACTGTTTGAACGTTTGGAAATTGCTTCTGAAATAAATGAAGAGATTGTAGAAAAATACGAGTTAAAACTGCAGGAGATCGATGCGTAATTAGACTGCACTCGTTCCGCAGCTGGAGCTGTGGAATTAGTAAATGTGCTATGTTATAAACTCTTATGATTGTCCTCGTGTGAGTGGTCCCAAGGGATCTTCGCGCCTCCTACCATATGAAAATGCAAATGTCCTACCTCTTGTCCTCCATCTTCACCGTTATTGGTAATGAGTCTGTACCCTGTCTTATCCACACCAACTTTGTTAGCTACTTCTTGCATGAAAGTGGTCATACCCGCCATCGTTTCAGGACTGACATCTTGAAAACAGTCTACATGCTGCTTAGGAATGATAAGTACGTGAATAGGTGCTTTCGGGTAAAGGTCATGGAAAGCTAAAAAATGTTCGCTTTCATGAACGGTATTATTCGGAATTTCTTTGTTTACGATTTTGCAAAATATGCACATAGTATAGTCCTTAAGTGTTAGTTTATAGTTCAATTATAACACAGAAAATATCTAATAAATCACCTTATTATGAATTTTTAGATAAAATCACGATACTTACTACAAAATGATATGGAAAATAATGAAAGAATTAGAAAATAAAATTGTGCAAGCAGAGAGTCTTGAAACACTTGAAAAAGTACGTGTAGAGCTTTTTGGAAAGAAGGGG
>DQVY01000255.1 GCA_015661535.1 Sulfurovum sp.
ATAAGTACTGGACGTGTACGTATCTTGATGGCTTCAAGCATGGCGTCTTTTTTGTTCATCCCTTTATTAATTTGTTCAAGGGCAAAGTGTATAAGTAAAATGGCATTGTTTACAATGACCCCCGAAAGCAACATAAAGCCCATCATTGCAGGCATAGAAACATGGTAGCCAATAGCTAGCATGGTCCATGAAGCCCCAATGATGGTCAAAGGAATGGAGAACAAGATCATCAATGAGATCTTAATGTTCCCGAACATCACGATCAGCGTAAAGAAGATAAGCGTCACCGCAATAATAATAGCCCCGATCATTCGCGATGCGGAGGCTTTAAATTGTTTGATATCTCCTATTTGTTCCAATGTCACATCTTTTGGAAGGCTTATCTCATCAAGCTGTGTTTCAAAAGAAGCCATAATGTGTGAAACAGCTGCTTTTTCTCTGTCTCCGTAAACTTCAAGCGTATACTCTAAACCTTCTCGGGTGATGAGACTTGGCTCTTTACTTGTCTCTAACGTCGCGATCTTATTTAAAGGTATTTTCCCTTTATTTGTATCGATCAAGATGTGCATCATGGTATCAAAATGATCGATCTGCTTTTGAGGAAGCCACACACGAACAGTGTAATCTATACTGTTTTCTTTGGCAAAACTTGCCACAGGTGCACCGCGCAGTGCCAGCTGAAGCTGGGTTGTCACATCTGTACGGGACAAGCCATAACGCAGTGCTTCTGCTTCATCTATCTCCAGGTTGTAGACCACTTTGTCTGCATCCCAGGTCGTAGAGGTTGACACTACACCTTGTGTTTTAGAAAGTGCTTTTTCTACTTCTTTACCGGCATATTGCAAAAGATCAATGTTTGTACTGCTTAGTTTTGCATCCACTGTTGCACGAATACTTGCCAGTGCAGTAGCCCCATACGGCGTGACATCAAGGTATTTTACATTTTCCAAAGTAGCGATCTGCTCTCTCAATGCTTTAGAGATCTGCCAAATATCTTCTTCTCTTTTATAGCGGTCCACATAGGTTGCCACAATCTTAAGATGGTCTATCCCGGAACCTGAACCAATACTCAATACCCCGGCTTCAGAACCAATACTGCCAGAGATACGGAGCAGTTCACCCTGTTCCGCAATGATCTTGTTGACCTTTTTCATCAATGCTTCACTTTTTTCTATAGGCAAGTTGGCATCTGTTGTAATGTTAATGTTGACCCCGCCTGTATCCATAGGAGGCATAAGCTCCTGCCCTACCGTTGGCATGACTAGTTTTACCGATGTGATAAAGAGCGCAATAAGCACAAAGACAGAGATGAACCCTAAGCGTTTAGATGCAGTGATGGCACGTACGATGTTGGCAAAGAAAACCTGAATGATGTCATTGGCACGCCCGATGACAGAATGAAAAGCATTTTCTACTTTCAATAGTACAGGATGCTGAATGGCTAAAATATGCAGAGACAACAGAGGTACAGCAATAATGGAAATAACATAAGAGGCGATCAGTGCCAGCAACAATGTCCCAACCAAAGGAGCAAAAACGGTTTGCGGGTACCCTCCTACAAACAGCATAGGTGAGAGTGCGATCATCGTGGTGACTGTTCCGGAAAAGTCCGCAAACATGATCTCTTTTGTCCCGTCAAACACTGCGGCGTGGATCTCTTTACCAAGCTCACGGTAGTGCCTCTCGATATTCTCCATGACCACGACTGTGTCGTCCAGCAGGAGTCCCAAGGCCAGGATGATCGCAGTCAATGTCACGACATTAAAGTCAATGCCAACCAGCCACATAAGGGCAATCGTGGAAGCATAAACCAGAGGTATGGTCACCAGCACGACCAAGATCTGACGGAAGGAAGCAAGAAAAATGAACACCACGATCGTTGACATTATGATGGCATCCCTAAGAGAATCAAACATATTCATGGTACTTTGTTCAATGGTCTCTTTCTGGGTATCAGAGACTTCAAAATTGATATTTGGGTATTTCCCTTTAAAGTCCTCGATGATGCTTTCTGCTTTGTCGATGGTCTTAATAACATCTGCAGTGACAGAACGTTGGATAGAGAGTGCAATAGCCTCTTTTCCGTTACCAAAATAGGCTGCATTGTTCTCGTAATGACCAAAATAGACTTCTGCGACATCAGAGAGCACAATGTCTGCTGTGATGGGGAGTCTTTTTAGACTGTCTACTTTATCTCGTTTTCCGCTGGACTTTAACAGATAACGGTTCGATGCATTGCTTACAAAGCCAACAGCGTAGTCATTGTCATTTTTTGAGATCGTGGCAATGACCTGTCCCAAAGAGAGATGATAGGCATCAAGTTTGTCTTTGTCTATGATGATCTGCAACTCTTTCTCATAGCCGCCAAAAATGTCTACATTGGCAACCCCGTTTGTCTTTAAAAGTCTGTGTTTTATCTCTCCGCTGGCCAGGTCTCGTATGTCTTCTAACGAAAGTTTTACTCCCTCCTTGGGAGACATTGCCACCACAAGTACCGGCGCAGTTGCCTCCGTAATTTTAATGATCTGTGGCTCTCTAATGTCTTTGGGAAGTTTGGCGCGTATTTTGGAAAGGGCATTGGTGACATCATTGACCGCAGTGTCGATGTTTTTTGTATACTCAAACTCGGCACGTATCACCGTTACTTCATCAATAGTAGTAGAGTAGGCACGGCGTATTTGGTCCAGAGCATAGAGTTCTTCTTCTACGGGTACAGCAATGTTACTCGCCATCGTTTTTGCAGAAGATCCAGGCTCCACAATGACCAATGCTACTTCAGGGTAGTTGGAGTTTGGAAAAAGATTTCGGTGTATTTTGTTGTACCCGAACATCCCTGCCATGACAAAAAGGGCAAGAAACGAGAGTATGACATGTGGTTTTTTTAATACTTTTTCTACCCAAGAGCTGTTTTTTTGAGACATTACTTCACTCCAGCAATGGCCACATTGCCATAACCAGGAAGCTGTGCAAGTTTCACTTCAGAGGCTTGTGCGACAGGATGTTGAGGACAAGGAGAGACCAAAACGTTGTTTCTGTTTTGCATTTCTACCGTTACTTTTTCAGGGATGAACGCTTTTTTCACATACTGCATCACAAAGGTACCCTCTTTTTTATGCAAAAGGGTATTGTCTGGCAAGAGACACCCTTTTTTCTCCTCTGTCAGTACTTCTATTTTTATCGAAGCGCCTGAAGGTACAGAGATGGGTTTATTCAGGGTCACTTCCGCAGAGGTTAAGCCATTCAGAGAAACAGTGTAAATTGTTTTTACATACCCCACCTGTCTGTTATCGAAAAATACATCTTGCTCTTTTTTGATCAGTGCATGCTTCACAGGGCTGTAGGAGAAAACAAGTTTTTTCTTACTGTTACTCATAGTCAAAATAGGTTTTCCCACCGCTGCCAGATCACCTTCATGCATCAAAATGGCATCGATCTCCCCATCAAAGGGTGCGACTATTTGCAGGTAAGAGAGTTGATGCTTCAGTTGATCGATCTTTTGTTTGGTACTCTCCAACGCTGATGACTTTAAACTTACTGCGACTTTTGAAGTAGAGAGCTGCTCTTTCGAAAGCCCGCCAACGGCATAAAGCTTTTTGTTGCGTGCATAGATGCTTTTGACCAAAACAAGGTCACCCTCCTGTGCCTGAAGGGTTGATTTAAGAGCATCAATGCTGGAACGTATCTCGATCGCATCAATACGCACTAGAATGTCCCCTTTTTTGACTTTTTGTGATTCTTCTACCAGTACTTTTTCAACATAGCCTGCCAATTTGGTGGAGAGGTTAATGCTTTTGTCTGAGAGAACCTGTGCCAAAAAGGGTACCCTGTTTTCTAAAAGACCCTGTTTCGCTTTAACCAGCGCAACATTAAGCACATGAGTAGAGGGCAGCGTCTCATTTTTTATGGCATCTTTTCGTGTGTTTAAAAGCCCTTTCCCTGTTATGAGTAACAGAAGTACAGCGACTATAGCCACAAACATTAAGATTCTTTTTTTAATGATCATTTTTTTAGTAATGGTCTCATAGGTCATTCTCTTGTCACTCATTACTTCACCCCTTTTTCTAACAGATAATTCATATAGAATTTTCCTTTTTGATAATTGTATTTACTCTCTATCAGTTTTGCAGAAGCCACATGTGTCTGGCTTGTGGCATAGAGCAGATCATTAATGGTTGAAACACCATTTTTGTAACGCACACGTTCTATCTTTTCAGACTTCTTTGCCAAGGCCAACTGCTTGAGATTTGCCTTATAATTCGCATACTCCTGCTTCATCTTCTCTACGGCCTCTACCAAAGACTTTCTAAGATCCAAAAGTGTCTGCTCTTTGTCAAAAGTTGCCTGCATACGGAGGATCTTTGCTTTTTCTGTACCCGCATGGGATTTTCCAAAATCATACAGTGTCCACTTTGCAGAGACCCCGATTTGCCAGTTTTCTTCAGCATTAAACTGTCCAGGGAAAGCATTGCTGTTGTCATTGTTACCATAGTTGTACCCATAATAAGAGTCTAAAGAGACTTGAGGGTAGAGGCTTGATTCACTTTTTTCTATCCCCTTACGGGCTTTTTGAATGTTCAAGTCTGAAATATGTACTTTATTGAGTTTGGAAGCTTCATTGACTAGGCTTCGCATAGAATACTGTGGTTTTTTAACTGAAACCTTTACAGGTTTTATAGTACCTATATGTTCCAAACCAACCAAAGAAGCCAAAGATGCTTTGGTCATAGCAATATTGCCTTTTAAGACTTCCAAATACGATCTATTGCCAAAGAAGTCACTTTCTGCTTTTAAAAGATCTATCTCTGCTTTTTTTCCAAAAGTCACCTCTTTGGCAATAATATCTTTGAGTTTTTTTAGCGCTGCCACATGTTTTTGCTGCGCAGCATGCATATCTTGCAGTGCCAATACAGACAAATAGAGTGAAGCTACATTATAGGCAAGCTGCTCTTTGGTCAAAGAGAGTTTACTGCGTGAGAGTTGTGTAGCCATGTCATCCATTTCCACCTGCCGGGTTTGGGAAAAACCAGTAAAGAGTGGGACGGAGTATTTCACACCGGTACCAAAAAAATCTTTGGTCGTCGCTATAGCCTTTGCCGCATCCGGGTCAGAAAGCAGACTTCCTGGAGTCAGAGGTATCAAGGTCCTGGGCAAATTATAGTGTGTATAGCTCCCTACAAGATCGATGTTTCCAAGCTGCGCAGCTTGATTCTCCTCACGCTGCACTTCAGATAATTCTATCTGTGCTTTGCTCTGCTTTATCACTGTACTGTTTTCCATAGCATAGTGAATAAGTCCATCCAAAGTAGTACCATACAGGTACAGATGAAAAGCCATTACTGACAAAAAATACTTCATTTGACACGCTCCTGTTTATATAGAAGAGTATCATAACACATTAATATGGACGCAAAGTGAATTCTATTCCCAGAAAGGAAGCAAAAAAGCTACTTGTTCATCTGAAAGTATTGCAGTAGTTTTTGCGATACATTTAAGATGTGCTTTACTCGCTTCAATTTTCAACTTGGCGATCTTTTCTAATTGTTTCTCTACACTTTTAGGGTCTTCTCTGTCTATCATCGCTTCAGCGATCACAGCTTCAAGAGGTGCCAACTGTTGTTTAATAGCTTTGACTTCTCCAAGTGTCTCTTTTCGTACTAGCAGGAGTTTCTCTTTTTGCTCTTTTGTCAATCCTAACCCTGCCTTGTCCCAATTTTGCACCAACAGTTTGGTCATGTGAGGCAAACCTTCACTGTTTACTAAAAATGGTGAAGTTTGCAAGGCTTTCATTTTATCATTGGTCAACATCTCTTTGATCATCGAAACAAATTGCGGATGTGGGTACTTTGCCAACATCTCTGCAGCAATGAGTGCCAACTCTTCTTTGCTGACATTCCCTTTTTGTGACGGCATGACCCCGTACTTGGCTACTTTGTTAGACTCACAGACTGTTTTAGAAACATCGGGGTTCAAAACATAGTCAACAATAAACTCTTTTTTCTTTTGCTCATCTTCTATCGCCAAGTTAACATGAAAGACAATCGAATCAAGCGGAGGGGCTTTGAGTGTAGGTATTTGGTGAAAAGTGGGTGCTTCAAGCATATGACAGCTTGCACATTTTTTCTCTAAAAGTTCTGCCCCTGTTGAGGCGAGAGTTATTGCTGTGGTTGTGGCTAAAAGTAAAAGTGTTTTTTTCATGAAAGATCCTTATAAAATATGTACATACTCTACTATTACAATATTAACTTAATGTGAATTTTTCTCCAAGACCAATGCTTTCTTCACATCATACCTGTCGATATACGCTTTTATGTTTTTTTTCAATATCTTCTCGTCTACATCAAGTGACTCTTTCATAGGAAACTTCAAAAAAAACTGTGGGGGCATGATAGAGTGTGCTTTTTGAGGTGCGTTAAGATAAGCTAACATCGCTTTAGCGATACGTTCTCGGGTACTGTACTTCATCAGATAACGTCTGTTGATCAAGGTATTGGGTATTTGTTGTGTTGCATGGCAATCCAGACAGTTTTTTGCCAGATCAATCTCTTCCTCTGCCATAGATACACCTAAGAGAAGCACCAAAATAACGATTATTTTTCCCATGTTATACGTACCTTTGTTCCTTTGTTTAACACTGAACTTATATGCAAAGTATAGCCATAACTCACTACCACCTGATTGACAATGTCCAAACCTATGCCAAACCCACCTTC
>DQVY01000171.1 GCA_015661535.1 Sulfurovum sp.
CAAAACTAGATTAAAATTAACAACACTGACTAAGCATGTAGAGTCATAGTTCTAGCTACTTTAGGACAGGGGTTCAATTCCCCTCACCTCCACCAATAAATACACACTGACAAAAAAATCATTACATCATTTCATATTTTAAGTAATAGCAGTATACAATGGATGTTTCATAGAGAGATTCGTATACAAAAGTAAATATATTAAAAGATTGACCGTGAAAACATTAAAAAAAAACAGCAACCATACAAGTAAAGATGTCCTGCTGCATCAAATATTTGACGAAATCTCTGAAGAATACAAAGAGGTCAATGGGGATGGCTACCTTGATGAGATCATCCCTCTTCCTCAAGAGGGATTGTCAAAAATACGAAATATGCAGGCCATACGACAATGGTTTTTTATTGCTCTCCTTAGCACTGCTATTATCTATGTTCTGATTGATTCAGGTAGCGACACAGATGAAAAGCAGACAGAAGTACCTAAAGTTGCGCAAGATAAGGTTATGACCCCTAAAATAAATCAAATGATCAAAAGTGAATTAAACCCTGTAAAAGCGCCTATTGAGAGCGTGGACAAAGCTGGTACTCCAGAAAAAAATATAGATACCCGGAAAAATGACGTACCTGCAGCAAAAGTATTGGCCATCAAAAGTCCAAAAACACCAAGAGAAGAAGCCTTACAATCCCTTCGTCTACAATTGGAAAATTGATTACACAACCCGTTTAGGTATATCCGCTGACAATGCTGTGGTAACTTCATAAGAAATGGTCTCAAAATGTCTGGCAGCATGTTGTGCATTATGCATGATGCAAACTTCTTCTTTATCTGATGCAAGTATGCTAAAGTCCATAGAAACACGTCCAATAAAAGGCAAATTTTCACTTGTGACATATGGACCTTTTGTGTTCCCTCTGCACCACCCATCACCATAGCCTAAGTCATAGGTGGAAACCAACATCTCTTTTGTAGCAGTAAAATCTCCCCCATACCCTACACATTCACCCTTTTTAAGCAGCCGGGTAGAGACTTTTTTGGCATGTAGAGAAAGGACAGGATGTAATACTACAGTATCAAAAGAAGCATCCAACTCATTGTATCCGTATGCTCCTATGCCTACACGTACCAAGTCTTCATCAAAGTGTTTCATCCTTAAAATGGCTGCTGAATTATAAGAATGGAAACGCACCTTTTCAAATCCTGACGCGTGTACCCTTTTTTTCACTATTTCAAACTGCTTTTGCTGCCAAAAAAGTTCTGAACTTAAGACATCTGCACTACGGTAGTGTGTCATGACCCCTACAAGCAGTAGACCTTTCTCTTTTATAGTAGCTAAGGCCTCTTCTAGTTCCGTCAAAGCGATACCATTTCGATGCATACCTGTATCTACTTTGAGTTCTACTTTGGCACCTTTTTCTGCTCTTGATATATCTTCCAAGGTATTAATTGCATAGCTAATATTCTCATCTTTTTTAATGGTATCACCAAGCACAAGTACTGTCTGAAACAGCATATCTATTTGCTTGGCTTCATCTCTTTTACGTACCACTGCGTGTTTAATACCAAATGATGAAGCAAGTTCTGCCATAAGTATAAGTCCGTGCCCATATGCATTGTCTTTAAGCACAATGGCTATCTTCTCTTTAGAGCCAGTTTTTAGTGCTATTTGGTTAAGATTATGAAAGAAATTTTGTTTATTTATTTTAATGAATGCCATAGCTGATTATAGCTAATCAAGTTAATAGTGAATAGTGAATAATGAATAGTTTAGGTAAAAAAGGGGTTATATTGAGAAGAATGCCTGCAGAATGGGAGAAACAACAATGTATACTGATGAGTTTCCCTCACGAATATACAGACTGGGCAAAAGGTGACCTGAACGAAGCACTCTCTCCTTTTATTCGCATTGCACAAGCCATAGCCTACAAAGAAGCCGTCTATATCATCTGTAAAGACAAAGTGCAGACAGCCTCGTTATTTTGCTCAACACGAAATATGACCTTTATAGAGATACCCACAAATGATACCTGGATACGTGACTATGGGTATATCAGTATTGTTGACAATGGTGAGAAAAAACTGCTTGATTTTAGATTTAACGGCTGGGGTGCAAAGTTTGAAGCTTCACTTGACAATGCTGTCAATAGAGCTTTACACAAAAAAGGATACATGGGAACAATCCCCTTGGAACAGATAGACTTTGTCTTAGAGGGCGGCTCTATAGAGAGTGACGGCGAAGGGACCATACTGACTACCTCATCCTGCCTCTGTAACCCAAACAGAAATGGAGACCAGTCCAAAAACGAGA
>DQVY01000055.1 GCA_015661535.1 Sulfurovum sp.
GCACAACGTGTTAAAGACGCAGGTATCAATGTTGTCCAAAACTACTGCGCTATGGTAGAACACAAAATGCTTTTTTAAGCAACTAAACAAAAAAATATAGGGGGAACTATAAATGAACAGACTTACACTTGTCACACTTGCACTACTCGGAACAGCCACACTGCATGCTGAACTTTTTACTGAACACTTTAAAGATGGCGTGGTTAAATCTCAGATCGAATATAAAGACGGGACGCGGACAGATACTGCTGAAGGTATCAAAGATGGTCTTGAAAAAGTGTATTATAACACCGGTCAGCTCGCTTTTACTGTCACAAATAAGGACGGAAAAAGAGAAGGTGCTATGGACTGGTATGACAGAGAGGGCAAACACCTCGAAATGATACACTTTCAAAAAGGCAAGCGTCATGGACTCAATATCATATTTTATGCCAATGGCGAATTGCGTATTGAAGTGAATTATATTAACGACAATAAAGAGGGTCCGGAAAAATATTATTTTAGTACGGGGAGACTTGCTTCAGTAGTGACATATAAAAATGGTCGGAAAGAGGGACTTCAAAAAGAGTATAATGAAGATGGCACCCTCAATAATGAAGTGATGTATGTCCATGGGTACAAAGAAGGTGAGCGACGCTGGTACGATAAAAAAGGTAAAGTCATTCAAACAGAAACCTACAAAATGGACAGACCTATCAATGTTATGAAACAAGTACAGGCAAAAAAACCTGATGCAACATTAAAGGCACTTGAAGGATTGGACTTTAATCCAAACAACAGAAAAGCAGACTAAGGAGCCCAATGATGAAGTATACAATGAAAATATTCCTGATAGCCTGCGTTATGGCCACACTATTGTCTACAACTATAGATGCTAAAGAGTATATAGTAGAAGACCATGCCCAAAAATCTACCTATGTGGATGGACAAAGAGAAGGTATGACCTGGTGGTACAATGACAAAGGCAAGATCAAGTCAAAAGTCAATTTTCATAAAGACAAAGAAAATGGTATCTATACCTCTTACTATGACAATGGCAAAGTGAAACTCACCGTCAAGTATGTCATGGGTCAAAAACATGACATACAAAAGATCTATTATGATAACGGCCAGTTAGGAAGCCAAGTCAGATACAATATGGGACGCAGAGAAGGTGTCATGACAGAATGGGATGCAGAAGGCTTTAAATCTTCAGAAGTTTTTTACAAACATAACTACAAAGTAGGACTTAAAAAATATTTTGATCACGATGGCAATGTCATCATGACCCAAGAATTTAAAATGGACAGAAATCCTGTCATGGTCAAAATGTTAAAAGACAAAAGAAAAGAGACTTTAATTGACTTAAGCAAATACGGTTTACTCCCTGAGAACACACCAGAAAAAGAGCGCTTTCGCTAAAGCCTCTTTTTCTCTTCCCAAGCACAACCATTACACTTTATTATCAAAAAATCTCAGCTAAACTAGCTACTTAAAACGCCTATTTAATCTTGACTAAATCACCCTGCAAACACGTCATAGAGGGTTATAATTAGCCTCCCTTATAATAACTATTTTCATATATAATAATAATAATTGCTAATGTGTCATTTAACATAAAATTTATACTTTTAGTGCTTTTTTAAAGAAATCTTAACCTCTTTGATGAGAAAATAAAGGGTAATCAAAATTTTCAAAGGAGACAAAAATGATTTCAAAAATTGTAAAAAGTACTGTAGCGGTATCGCTGCTTACTACTACTGCTTTTTCTGCTGCTAGTTATGACAAAACGCCACCATTTGGCTTAGACAAACTAGAAGCAGTAAAAGTAAAGGGGAAAACAGCGTATCAGCCAAAAGCTGACTATAGCATGTTCGTGAACTATGAACTTGGTATGCACTGTGTTGGCTTCGATATGAGTTACTGTTGTGTAATTCCTCCATACAACTCTATCCAGTCACAAGTGATAAAAGTAGGTAAAGAATCTAAACTTCCTAAACTTATGACACCAGACGACAATGTAAAGGTTTTTGCTTATACCAAAGACAACTCATTCTCAGAAGGTAACAAAATGAAGTACTGGACAGTACCTAAAGATGCGGATGGTGATGGTCACCTTGACAGCCCGGGTGATAACGTTGCCAACTACGTATGGACACACCTCTTTATCTATAAAGATCTTGAGGGTACTATGCCTAAAGGTGCTACAGAAAAAGACAGACTTAGAGTAGGTCGTCAGATCCAGGTAAAAGTGGATCATGGTCCTTCCGGTGCACCAATGACAGGTTATATGACCTATGCTGGTAAAGATGGTGGTAACATCGTTTTTTCAGACACACTTGTTCCTCCGGTAAAAGATGTAAAACTTGTTCTAACTGCTTCACATCTATGGGATTCACTAGGTCTTCCTCTTACTGCATTTAACGATAGTAGAAGAAAAGGTTCACTACGTGCTGTCACAGAAAAAGACTTCCAACCTTTCCAATACTCTACTGTAGAACTTCATACAAAAGATGGAAAATCGATCAACCAACCAGATGGGCACGCCGTTTCTTACTTCGGTACAAACCCTGTAGATATTCCTAACTGTTATGCTTGTCACTCTCGTACGGGTAAAGCAGCACAAATGGCAAGAGATGAAGGTCTTAAACAAGGTGATATGGAATATGACTATTGGAAAACATACCCAGATACTTCAGAGTATATGGCAAGACTTTCAGAAGGTTCTATTAATATCCTTTCACTTCATGATGCACACCACGGAACAACATTCCTATCTGACTATCGTGCTGATGCACCTGCACAACGTTTAGGTAAAGTTGGCTTCGTTAACTGTACAGACTGTCATGGAGATAATGTTTCAGGTAACCTTTTAACACCAAGAGTTACAGCTTCTGGGTACAAAACGGTTAAGGCAAAGCCTCTTTCTGAAGCTATTCATGGATTCCACCTTGCAATGGTACCTATGCCTGATGCTGCTGGACGTTCACAAGCATGTCAATCATGTCACCCTACACACTTCCAAAACCCTAATATGAATGATGACACGAACCCGTTCCGTGTGACAGACAGATATGGTGAAGCAAGATTTGCTAAAGGTGATATCAGAAAATCTGGTGGTGGTTGTTATGTAAGACGTGATGCTCACTCTAACCCTAATGCTAAGCCTCCATTCTTCTTGAATGATTATGGTAAATGGCAACTCAAAAATGTTGCACACAAAGATGAGCATGGTAAATCAACTGATGAGCTTAGAGGTCTATACTGTACAAACTGTCACACTAAAGTTGCGCAGGCACTTTATGCATATGACGATATTACAAATGATTCACTACAAGAAGGTAAAACACTTAGAAATAAATCTCTTAAAGAACTCGTAGCAGCTGTAGCTGGTGGAGATATGAAGAAATTTGCTTCTATTGCTGATCCTAAAGCAACAGGTAAGAATGAAGTACTTTCATACTACATGGATCATAAATCTGCTGTACTTGTTAAAAATGTTGGTAAAGATGGTAAATTAGATCTTAAACCTTGGAATCATAAAACAGGTGGAGATGTACCATATGTAGCTGCTTCTGGTGGTAATGACTGGTGGTTATCTGCTTCTGAACCTCACTGTGCAGATTGTCACTTGGCGCCGTTTGTTGAGCAAGAGACTGGTGGTAAATACTTCCCAATTGATCAGCCTAACAAATATTCACTTTACAGATACTCTAAAGCGCATGGGAACATTGCTTGTCAAACATGTCATGAGTCGACTCACGGTCTTTACTCTACAAGATATGATGGTGATGAAAGATCTGTAGATGTGACAACGCATCAACAAGCACTTCAGTACAGTCCTGATGGTAAATATGCCGGACCTGTAACATGTTCTGCATGTCACGCTGTAAACAAAAATGGTGTACCTGTTCAACTAGAAGGTACTAAATACGCAACTGATTACTGGGCAGCTGTTACACTTGCTCACTTCATGAGAGAAGGCGATCAGAAACTTGGCGTGAAAGAATTGGTTAAAAAATACCCATACTCTCTTTCAACGAAAGTAGTTACAGACGGTTGGAAGTAATTCCAATCACTCTGTGATGTTATTCCCTTGCATCATGCAAGGGGGTTTTTATACCCTTACTGACACTTTCTTCCTTCTTCTAATATACATCTTCTTACATACTTGACATGACATCCTGTTCCCAGCATACATCATAGATCTAAATAGCCTTAATATGTTATATCCATACCATGGTATTAACCCTAGCTATAAAAGTCTGCTGCATTGGCTTATACGGGCAGCATACATGATAAAGGAAAAGGGAAATTAAAGTTGCTTGAACTTCCGGTCTAGATTTTTATAGTTTTGAAGCAGTGTTTGTATTTGTACGATGTCAAAGGTATCTATGGCA
>DQVY01000096.1 GCA_015661535.1 Sulfurovum sp.
AAAGGGCACCCAGGTGCAAGAGCGAGAGATGACGCGATGTCATTGGCAAGATTTGAGTTTAGATGGGTTGATCAGTTCAATATCGGTCTTGACCCGGAACGTGCACGTGACTATCATGATGCTACACTCCCAATGGAAGCGGCAAAAGTAGCGCACTTCTGTTCTATGTGTGGACCAAAATTTTGTTCTATGAAGATCTCAGCTGAGGTACGTGAGTATGCAGATGAACTTGGTACAGATGTTGAAGCTGCAAAACAACAGGGTATGGATGAGATGTCTGAAAAGTTTAAAGAGATGGGTTCAGAAGTGTATGTTGAGGCAGACAAGTTAGAAAAGGCATAATATATCTTGTTCCCATGCTCTGCGTGGGAACGAGTTAAAGATTGTTTTTTATATTAAATCACACGAATACGAAACAACGCCTCGGTTTGAATAAAGAGGAAAGTGAATAAAATAACATGGTTCTTGAAATATTAAAGGAAATGACATGCACATTGGTATAGCAGGCGTAGGACTTGTCGGAAGAGTTTTAGCTTTAAATCTCTTAAGTCAAGGACACACCCTTACACTTTTTGATGAAGACAATGCCTATGGTGATAAACCTGCAGGTATGACAGCAGCAGGGATGTTGGCTGTGTTTGCTGAATTGGAGTCTGCGGAGTCTATTATTTTTGACCATGGGCAACGTTCTATCACTTTATGGCCTGATCTCTTAGAGCAAGTGGGGATACCTGAAGCCTATCAGCAAAAAGGGAGCATCATTACAGCCCACCCACAAGACTATAAAGAGTTAGATCATTTTATAGAAACACTGAAAAGGAAGGTCAAAGAAGCTTCAGAAATACAGCTTTTGGACAGACGGGAATTAACACAGCTTGAACCAGATTTGGAACAGCATGCCAAAGCATTTTTTATACCTCAAGAAGGACAAGTGGATGCACAGCGCTTCATGAAAGCCAGCAGCGATTATCTGTTGTCACATGCTAATGTAACCTGGCATGAAGAGACAAAAGTAGATGCAGTCGAGGAAGAAGGTATCATAGTAGATGGAAAGCTTCATACTTTTGATTGGATCTTTGATGCACGGGGTTTAGGTGCAAATGAGCAGGTAAAAGATCTAAGAGGGGTGAGGGGTGAAGTTCTTTGGTTGGATGCACCTGAAGTAAAGATCACCAGACCTACACGTATGTTACATCCACGCTATAAGATCTACATTGTGCCCCGGCCTAATGATCGGTACATAATAGGTGCTACAGAGATAGAAAGCGAAGACAAGAGTCCTGTTTCTGTACGTTCCTCTTTGGAATTACTTTCGGCTGTCTATAGTATGCACTCAGGCTTTGCCGAAGCACGCATCGTCAATATGGTGACCAACTGTCGTCCAACCTTAAGAGATAATTTACCAAATATTGAGCAAAATAATAAATTGACACGGATCAATGGACTCTATAGACATGGGTATTTGTTAGCCCCTGCCATTGTTGAGAAAGCGTTAAATGAAGGAATCAGTAAAATGTAGGGTGGTGCTTTTAAGCCCACCAAATATTTACCCTAGGTGAAAAAATTAATCTTATAATGATGATCGATGAAAAGGTGGGCATAAATGTACCACCCTACGAGAGGAGTAGTAAATGATAAAAGTATCTGTAAACGGAGAAATAAAAACACTTGAAGAGAACTTAAATGTGACGCAAATGATAGAAGCACTTGAATACAAAGTCAAAGGTTTTGCTGTGGCTGTCAATACAACGTTTGTACCTATTGCAAAATATAATGATACAATCATACAAGAGGGCGACACGATAGACATACTCGCTCCGGTACAAGGGGGATGAGTTGAGTGAAGAATTAAGAGTGAAGCGTGAAACGTGGGAAATAGGTGGCAAGACATTGTCAAGTCGTTTATTGATAGGTTCAGCACTCTATCCAAGTCCTGCCAATATGGAAGATGCTATCAAAATATCGGGGTCTCAGATAGTTACTGTCTCTTTACGACGTCAGGCAGCAGGAGGTAATGATGGTGCCGGAGGAAATCAGTTTTGGGACATCATTAAGTCTATGGGTATTGAAGTATTGCCAAATACAGCAGGTTCTCACTCAGCAAAAGAAGCCATTACCACTGCACAGATGGCCAGAGAAGTGTTTGGTACCAATTGGGTAAAACTGGAGGTTATCGGTGATCAGTATAACTTACAACCAGACCCTTTTGAAACCGTTAAAGCTGCCGAAGTACTCATAAAAGAGGGCTTTGAAGTATTTCCTTACACGACAGATGATCTGGTAGTAGCCAAACGTCTTGCAGATGTAGGGTGTAAGATACTTATGCCTTGGGGTTCTATGATAGGTTCGGGGAAAGGGCTTATGAATCCTGACAATCTTATAGCCATTCGTAAACAATTCCCTGACTTGCAACTGGTGGTCGATGCAGGTATTGGTAAACCTTCTCATGCTACACAGGCGATGGAACTAGGTTATGACGGGGTGCTTCTTAACTCTGCCATTGCTTTAGCACAAGATCCGGTAATGATGGCAGATGCTTTTAGGGTAGCAGTAGAGGCAGGACGTTTGGGTTACAAAGCAGGTACGATGAAAGAACGAGAATTCGCATCTCCCTCTACCCCTACCATAGGGACACCTTTCTGGCATCAGTTTGATTAACCGTTAATTAACAAATTTAAGCATAATTAAAACTAATTTTATGTATAAGTGCATTATCAATCTCTTGGGGTGCTAAATATTTTAATTAATATGGCTGAGACAACCCATCGAACTTGAACTGGATAATTCCAGCGTAGGGAAGAGATATGTATAGTCAGGATTGCTTAGGGCTTATCTTTATATACACTTCTTTTCCCTAATTTAATTAAAGGGAATATAACATGACATCAAAAAAACTAACATTATCATTTGTTGCTTCGGCAGCATTACTTTATACACCTGCATTTGCAGAGGAAGTTACGCTTGATCCTATTGTGGTCGGGGCTGATTTTAGAGATAAAAATCTTTCTAAAGTAGCAGGGAGCGTTTCAGTTATCGGTGAAGAAAAACTGTATGACAAAGCATCACAATCTTTTGTAGAGGTACTTGCTGCAGAACCAAATGTAAACTTTTCTACAGGTGCATCTAAAGCTAAATTTATTCAAATCCGTGGTATTGGTGAGCGCAGTCAGTTTGTGACACCTATGAACCCATCTGTTGGTATCCTTGTAGATGGGATTGATTTTTCACAATCTGCACTGGGTGTAACGATGTACGACCTGAAACAAGTTGAAGTACTAAGAGGGCCACAAGGAACAACATTTGGTACAAATGGTCTTGCCGGTGTGATTAACATAGAAAGTAATGATCCTGTAAATGAAGCAGGTGGGCATATTGAAGCAACAGCAGGAAACTACAATACAAAGGCATTTGGTATCACAGTGAATGCACCGATTGTTGAAGATAAATTACTTTCAAGATTTTCACTCTATAAAAACACTTCTGATGGTTATATGAATAACGTCTTTTTAGGACGAGATGACACTCAGAATATTGATGAACTCTCAGCTAAAGCAAAATTTCGTTGGTTTGCGACAGATGATCACACGATTGACTTGACGTTACAACATATTAATATTGACAATGGTTATGATGCATTTACCTTTGATAATTCAAGAAACTCTCATGCTGACCAACCGGGGAAAGATACACAGTTGACAAATGCCTTTGCACTGAAGTCTACGTATCAAGTAAATCCAGCAATGCATCTTATCTCTGCTGTGAGTTATAGTAAATCTGAGTTAGAATACTCATATGACGAAGATTGGTCTTATGTAGGCGAATTTGATGCAGCTTTATATCCATATAGTTCTTTTGATCAGTATCTAAGAGACCGAAAACAGTTTGATGCAGATGTAAGATTGGTATCAGATGAAGCAGGCCGTATATTTGCAGGTACAACAGAGTGGACCATAGGTGCATATTATAGAGACTATTCTGAAAATATGACACGTAATTATACCTATCTTGCCAGCCCTTTTAGTACAGTGTATGACACAAAAAATATTGCACTGTATGGACAGTTAGACACACATTTTACCGATAAATTAACTTTGGTAACAGGACTTAGGTTAGAACAATGGGACTTGCAATATACAGATACAGACCTCGTTAATATAGATACGAATGAGTTTTTGACAGGTGGGAAAGTAGGATTGAATTATCAAGAATCAGATAACCGTCTATTTTATGTGACTTTGGCTAAAGGGTATAAACCTGGAGGTGTCAATGCAGACACCCGTTTGAACAATACAGAAAAAAAATATGAAACAGAAACGTTATGGAATATTGATCTAGGTCTTAATTCAAGTCATTTTAATAATAAAGTAAAAAGCCGTTTAAACTTCTTCTATGGAAAACGTAAAGACCAACAGGTAAAAGATTCATTTGTAATCACTAGAGGTGATGGCAGTACAGAATTTGTTGATTACTTAAGTAATGCAGCAGAGGGCAGTTATTATGGTGTAGAATCTCAGATTGATTATTTCCCTCTTGAAAGCTTACACCTTTTTACAAGTTTTGGTTTACTTCAAGCTGCGTTTGATGAATACCCTAACAACCCAACAATGACGGACCGTGCACCGGCAAATTCTCCAGAGTACCAGTATAATGTAGGTTTAGATTATCTTTTATTTGATGTGATTACTTTTAAGACAAATCTTGAAGGTAAAGCAAGCCAATATTTTTCAAACAGACATGATGAAAAAGCAGATGCTTATAACTTATGGCATGCGAGTTTAGAGTATACTACGGGTGACTTTACAGCGGCATTATGGGTAAGAAATATCACAGATGAGCAATATCAGGTAAGAGGATTTGGTTCTTTCGGAAATAACCCGGGTAATGGGTATATAACAGAAAAATATGTACAATTAGGTACACCAAGAACCGCAGGTTTAACACTCTCTTACGACTTTTAGAAAGAGATAGACAAACAAAGGCAATAGAATAGAATGGAAATTTCAGTAGACATCAGCATGTATCCACTTGCTATAGCGGGGTACGAAGAAGAGATAAGTGCATTTATAGAAAGACTTAAGACAGAGCCCTCTGTTAAAGTAGTATGTAATGAACTCAGTACACAGCTTCATGGGGACTATAAAACGATTATGGATCTTCTTGAAGAGGAGATGTTTGCTGTCTTTAAAGCCCTTCCACACTCTGTGATGGTTTTAAAATTTGTAGGAAACAACAGAGAGGGCATTTTTTAATATGACCTTTACCCTGGAGAGCATCGTCGCTGCTTTTGCAGCCATGCCAATGTGGGAACTGGTTGCTGTTGTTTTTGGTATAGCCTATGTGCTGCTCGCAGCCAAAGAGTCTCTCTGGACATGGTTCTTTGCTTTCTTTGGGACACTTATTTACACCATACTTTTCTGGAATGGTGCACTTCTCTCCTCCTCGCTTTTAAACTTCTATTATATGGGTATGGCTATCTATGGTTTTATACTCTGGCGTAGTGGTGGAGAAAAGGGAGAAGAACTTGAGATCACACAGTGGTCACTGCAAAAAAATATACTTCTCATTATTTCCGGATTATTATTGGCGCTGATACTCGGTTACCTTTCTGACACCTATACTGATGCAAATTTTGCATACTTAGACACCTTCGTGATGGTCTTTTCTGTACTTGCCACGTGGATGCTGGCAAATAAAGTACTTGAAAATTGGCTCTACTGGATAGTGATAGACTCCGCAGCGATAATCCTCTATTGGCAGTCCGGGTATCTTGCTACCATTGTTCTTTTTTGTTTTTATGTCATCTTGGCATTTTATGGGTATAGTTCTTGGCTGAAGGCAAAAAATGCAGCCTGAGTTGATGGACTGTCCACTCTTTAAGTATGATCCTATAAAAAGTATTACCCTTCTTGCATCACAAGGTTTTTGTAATGAGAATTACCTAATTCAAACAGCAAAAAAACGTTATTTACTCAGAAAATTTAAACTTGAACACAATAGAAAATGTGAATTTAAAGTACAAAAGTTAGCCTACAAAAAACATATTGCAGCCAAACCATGGATCTTGGATGAAGAGAAAGGGTGGATGATCTGTGATTTTGTAGAGGGCAGGCATAAAGAAAAATTAACGAAACAAGACCTT
>DQVY01000101.1 GCA_015661535.1 Sulfurovum sp.
AACACGTACCTTTACAGGGATCAGAGGATTCATCTCTTCTGTGCTTGTTGTATTACTCTCTACCTGCACTGTCTCTGCTGTTTTAGAAACATTATTATCAGCAGTGTCACTCATAAACATCGCTTCAAGGGCTGCACTATCAATATTTTCAACACCTACATTTTGTACGATAAGTTCACCATCGTCTAAAGATGCTTCTAACAGAAGATTTGTAATATTGGTATCTACCTTCAGTAACAGTGCATCAATCCCTACTGCATCATTGGCATACATAACATCTTCTACATCTAAGACTGTTTTTGAAAAATGGATCCCCTGCTCATCAAAAGGTTTCACATCTACATGGACCTCATCTACAAGTATCACGACAGGAAGCGGTGAGGAACTGCTGTTGTCATCACTTGGGAAGGAGGCGATCAGTGCTTTGACAACATCTGCATCCAAAGCCTCTACACGTACTTCGTTAATGGCCACTCTTTTATACAAGATTTTAGAAGGGTTCCATGAAAACCTGATCTGCTTACTCAGTGTTTCTCCATCAAACTTCAGGTCCGATATCTTTACCCCGGTAAAAATATTACCCGTGATATCTGCATACGAGATCTTATAGTCAGGCGCAAAGGCATCTGCTGCTTTTTTTATGACCCATGAGGAGTTTGCAGCAAACACAACAGCTACAAGTAACGTAACAACAAAGATCAGGAAACTATAGAGTATTTTTTTCATCAAAACGACTGCCCTACCTGAAATGATATGCCATACTGTGAAGGATCAGCAACATTCATCCCCACATCAAGTTTAAAAGGTCCTATAGGTGTCATATAGCGTACCCCCAGACCTGCCGAAGAGATCACCTCACCGCTAAAATCATAGGCATCAGCGGTCAGCATAGTATTGTCTGTAAATACCGCGCCGTAAAGGTCTCCCCATATAGGGTAGTCTGCTTCAAAACTCACGTTGACCCAGGTTGATGCACCATAAATACTGTCTTCCGTAGGAGAAATGATCACACCCAGTTCTCTAAATCCGTAGGCACGGTTCGAGAAAGCACCCCCCGCAAAGAAATATTTGGATTCAGGAAGACTCTTCCTTTTGTCTTCATCGATGGTACCCACGACACCTACTGCTGCCAGAGTAAGGTTTTCAAAGGTGTGGATAAACCTGCCTTCCAGTAAGGTTTTTTGATACAAACTTGACTCCTCGTCGTTGGAAAGACCCAATTCACTGTAAAATTTCAAATAATATCCAAACTTGGGATTCAATTTGGAATCCCTGGCATCATAGGTAAAATCTATATAAGGGTAAGCGAGTAAAAAGTCTCCTTCATTGACTGCAAACTTCAATTTATCTCCGGTTCTTAAATTGTCTAAAGCCCTAATACTAATAGCTTCAAAAGCAAAACCAAGACGTAATTTAGTTCTTTTTGTTTCATGATCAAGATAGGTCCTGAAAAATGATTTTTCTTCCTGAAATCCATCAAACTCAAGGTTTGAATACCCCAATCTTGCACCGATCCCTACATAATAATCAGAGATATCAAAAAGTACCGGTCTGTAAAAACTTAAGATCGCAAGCTGCTCCAGTTTTGACCATGCAAGCTGGAGATTTAACTTCTGTGCATCACCCAAAAAGTTATGTTTGGTGATAGAACTATGTACTCTTGGACCTACATAGGTATCGTAACCAAGACCTGCTTCAAAACGGTAAGGTTTTTCCATCTCTTTGACAGTGATATCTATAGGAACAACATTATAGATCTTCCTGTCTACTCCGACCAAGACAGAATCAAAAGATTGAAGCCCATAGAGTGCATCAGAAGTGTCTTTTACCAATTCAGTACTGAATCTTGCTCCCTCCTCAGCCCGTACTCTTGACTTTATCACCTCATCATCAATGCTTTCATTCCCCGTCACAGTCACGGCACCAAAGGTACAGACACCACCTTTTTTTACTATATAGCGAAGATCAACAACATGTTTCTCAAGATCCACATAAGCCTTGGTATCAAGATCATAAGAGCAGTATCCCTCTTTCAGCAACTGCCCCATGATATTGCTTTTTACAGTGATGAATTTTTTGGCTTTGAACACTTCCCCTTTTTCAAAGGTGACCAACAGGGAAATATCATGATCGCTGGAGATATTGATATCTCTTACCCTCACCGGTTCATTTTCTGTAACTTCTATAAGGATGGTTGTATTGCTCTCTTTTATCTCATACGTCGCATCATAAAAACCTTCAGAGTCATAAAAAGCTCTCAAAGAAGCATGCAGGGTAGGCAGTAGTTTATCGTTTATCGTAGCAGTATCGTCTTTCCAAAATTCAAACATACTCTTATGTTCCACACCCAAAGCATCATACATTTGAGATTCGTCAAAATACGATTCCCCTGAGATCTCGACAATGTGTGTAGGCAGTACCACCTCTTTTTCATCTTCCCCAAAAAAGGATGCCCAAAGCGGTGTAGAGACTAACAATAGTAAAATAATGCATAATTTTTTAAACATGTACAATTCCCTTGAAAAAGTACATTTTATCTAAATTTCTCTTATAAGCGATCAGCCAAGCAGATCCTGAACACTTTTCAGAGGATCCTTCCCCTCTTCTATCATCTCATAGACTTCCTCCGCGATAGGAAGGTATAGATTTTTGTCTGTCGCGATCTTATGCAGTGCTTTCGCAGTCGGCACACCCTCGGCTACTTCACCTAATGATTCAAGTATCTCTTCCATATTTTTTCCCTCTGCAAGTCCAAGCCCTACCCGGTAGTTCCTAGAGAGTGTAGAACTTGCCGTAAGGAAAAGATCTCCTGCGCCGCCTAAAGAGAGAAACGTTTCTGTTTTTGCACCAAAAGCCTCTCCAAAACGGGTCATTTCTACCAGTCCACGTGAGATGAGTGCTGCTCTAGCATTATTTCCAAGTCCCAGTCCATCACACACACCACCTGCAATAGCGATCACATTTTTGTACGCTCCTGAGACTTCTGCACCTACCACATCATTACTCACATAGCCTTTAATAAAGGAAGGTAATGCATCTGCATAGGTCTGTGCCAACACTTGATTGCTTGAACTTATCATCAAGGCTGTGGGAAGAGACTGCTGAACCTCTGCAGCAAAAGAGGGACCAGAAATAAACGCCAGTCTCTCTGCTGCAATGAAGTCTCCATAAATTTCATTCAGAAAAGATCCGGTTGAAGTCTCTATCCCTTTGGCCGCCACCAAAATATTCTGTCCTCTGTCTTCAAAATGCTCTTCCATCCATCTGCGTACAAATTGTGCAGGAATTGCCATTACCAAATACTCTCTACCCAAAGCTTCATCCAGTGAAACAAAGTTCTCTATCTCTTTTGTACTACGCGAATGGATCACCACATCATTGTTCTGACTGTAGGCATGGTACAATGCTTGACCCCACTTTCCTGCCCCAATAATTGCTATTTTCACCTATAAACTCCTTCTTTCTTTTCGATCATTTCAACAAATTGTGATGCACTTTCATCATACATATCAAATATTTTACTCACCCCTGCCAAAAGGAGTTTCCTGTTGTCTTCTTTACTGTCTGACAAGGCTACAATCTCTGAACTAAAACCATTTGCACGCAAAGTGATCGCATAATAGACATTGAGCGCTTCATTGTCCATAGCACATACAGCAATACCATCATGAATATCTGCTGCTTCAGTGCTTTGTTTATTGATCAGTATCACATTTTTAAAACCATCAGCTCTGGCACTTTCATACCGTGTACTGTCTATTTCATATACAGTGATCTCTATGCCAATATCTTGAAGTTTTTTACAAATATGGCTGCTTTTATGTGTGTATCCGAAAAAGAATATATTTTTCTTCTCCTCTTCACTGTGTTTTTTCAAATAATGAAACGCTTTCTTATCAACCACATCATAAGGTTCAACCAAGCCATCTACTTTACTTGCTTTATACTGTGGACCCAGGGCTATATCGTTCATACGGCTATACACAACAGAATCACGCTGTATACTTTTTGCATTGAGTATAAAATAGATATTGTCAATATCTGAACTTCTCAATGTCAACATCGCAACAATATTTCCTCTTTGATGTAATGTTCTAATAAGTTTTGCGGAAGAACCGTCTGCATGTATGACCTGATAGCCATCTTCTATGGCTGCTTTGGCTTTTGTATCATCACTTTCTATAATGACCGGTTCATATATTTTAGCTATTTTTAATTTTTTGGCAATGGTTGTACCCAAATGCCCATAGCCGTTAATAATCACCACATTCTGCATTTTGTTCACATGATTGATACTGTCCTGGTTACGCAGTTCATCAAATCTTTCTGAAAACGCTGAAACCATGACAGAGGTCACAAAAGAGATCATAGCAATACCAAAAATAATCCCGAACATTGACACTACTTTACCCATTTCCGTCACAGGAGAAATGTCCCCGTACCCAACAGTAGATATCGTCACTAATGCCCAGTATATCGAGTCTAGATAGGAGTTAAGTCCTTCATTTATACCAAATTCGAGCAAATAAAATATGGAACCAAAGGTAAAAGTTACACCCAAGAGCATATATCCCAAAAAGATGAATTCAAAACGTTTTTTAAGTAAAGCATTAAAAAGACTTGAGGCCCCGTGCATGTAATGGTAAAGCTTCAACAGTCTGATGATCCTGAATTTAGGAAAAATAGCAATAAGGTCTATGAGTGCAGGCAATGAAAGCATATAACGGAGTTTAGATTTAAGAAGAGGAAAATAACGCTT
>DQVY01000046.1 GCA_015661535.1 Sulfurovum sp.
AGGAAAAATGGTTAAGATAGACCTCAAAGGTAAAACGATGATGCCAGGGTTTATAGAACCACATCTTCATCCCTCCATTGCTGCTATCATGCTACTAAATGATACTATTGCCCCACATGATGTCTCTAAAGCGGCAAAAACACCCCAAGAGTACCAAAAATTACTCAAAGTATCTATCGATAATAATGCAAAAGAAGGTGAGATGCATTTTATATGGGGCTATCATCAACTATGACATAAAAAGGGTTTAGATGAATATTTCATATATGGGTGAGTTTCTCCTAGCAGTGTTGAACCATCATTATGAATTGGTTTTTTTCTTGGTTTTAGGTTTGGGTTACATACTTGGAAACATACGTATAGGCTCTTTTTCATTAGGTGCTGTAGCCGGTGTACTCTTTGTAGGGCTTATTTTTGGACACTATGGTTTTCGTATGTCAACATCTAGCCAAATGGTTGGATTTGCTCTATTTATATTTTCAGTAGGCTACCAAGCAGGTCCTGGATTTGTGGCAGTACTCAAACAAGATGGACTTAAGTATTTCACTTTGGCAATGGTCGTGGCCATCACAGGGTTCAGCATTGCAGCACTTTGGGCCTACAGTCTCTCTTTACCACCTGGTATGTCAGCAGGTTTACTCTCTGGTGGACTTACCTCTTCCCCTACCCTTGCCGCTGCACAAGATGCTGTACATTCTGGTGCAGTTTCAGTTTCTGAAGGATGGACTGCCGATCAGATGATTAACAATATGGCCATGGGTTATGCAGTCACTTACATTTTTGGTTTGGTAGGACTCATCATGATGATTCGATTTTTACCTCAATTTTTAGGTATTGATGTAGTAAAAGAAGCTGAAATTTTTGAGAAGCATGCACAAAGAGGAGCCAAATTACCTCAAAATATTGTGCTAAGAAGCTACCGTATCACCTCAAAAGATATTGAAAATATGAGTCTTAAAATGTTAAAAGAAAACTATTGGGACCAAAAATCTGTAGTCAAAGTAAAACGTGATGGAAAGTTTATACCCGTAGAAGAAGATGCTCTACGAGTAAATGATATTATCGAAGTCTTAGGCCCTAGACAATACTTTACTTCCACGCTTTCTAAAATAGCAAAAGAAATTATACCTACTGGAGATAATAATAACAATTTAGATACTGCACAAATAGTCATACAAAATGAAGAATTAGTTGGTTTAAGCTCTGAAGAAATAGATATTAGAAATCACTTTGGACTGATGGTTTTAGAAATACATCGACAGGGGAAACCTCTTTCTTATAATGATCAGACAAAATTTCAACAACATGATGTACTTACTGTTACAGGTACCGCTACTCAGATTAAAACTATGGGTGAATTTGTAGGAATGGTAGAACAAGACGGTATTGAAACAGACATGGTTACACTCTCTTTAGGTATTGCTTCTGGACTTATTATTGGTATGTTTTCCGTTACACTAGGAGGCGTATCACTAGGCCTTGGTTCCGCAGGTGGGCTCTTGGCTTCTGGACTATTTATAGGGTACCGTCGTAGCATTAAACCAACATTTGCCCAACTTCCTGAACCTACACGCTGGTTTTTAATGGAGTTTGGTTTACTTCTGTTTATGTCAGGTGTTGGATTACGTGCAGGAGGAGGAATTTTAGAAACACTACAAGAGAATGGCATCACACTGGTAGTTGCAGGTATATGTGTCACTATTATCCCTATACTCGTAGGCTATTTTGTAGCTTCTAAACTTCTTAAAATACCCAAAGCTCTCATATTGGGTGCCTTAACTGGTGCTATGACATCAGGTGCTGCTCTCTCAGTAGTCATTAAAGAAGCAAAAAGTCCAGTTCCTGCACTTGGGTATACAGGTACGTATGCTTTTGCCAATGTCATTCTTGTCATTGCCGGTTCTTTGATTATGATGTTTTAAGAGGGTTTAAAGGTCTAAAACCAACTTCACTGGGCAGTGGTCACTGCCCATGACTTGGTCTAATATATCTGCATCTACAATCTTGTCTTTTAGATCGTCAGAGACATAAAAATAATCAATTCTCCATCCCACATTGTTTTTACGAGCGGCTGCTCTGTATGACCACCAGGAGTAACGCTCCTCTACATCACCATGTACATGCCTAAAAGTATCTATGAAACCTGAAGCCAATAACTTGTCTTGCCATTCTCGCTCCATAGGTAAGAAACCTGAAGTCTTTTCATTGGCTTTTGGGCGTGCCAAGTCTATGGGGTGATGGGCTGTGTTTACATCACCACAGACAACTATAGACTTTCCCTCTTTACGAAGTTCTAAAATGTAGGCTAAAAAACGTTCATAAAATGCCATTTTATAGACAAGGCGTTCTTCAGACCTTTGTCCATTGGGGAAGTAGATGTTAAAGTATGCAATGTTGTCAAAGTGGTACTCGTTGATGCGTCCTTCATCGAGTATGTCTACATGCTCACAACAGCTCGCTTCACCTTTAATGTCTGTGTAGAGTGCCACACCTGACTGTCCTTTGTTCACAGAGGAGTTAATACTTTGGAACTTGTAATCACGTGCAAAGATACCCTCAGGTATCTGCTCTGCTTCTGCTTTTATCTCTTGTAGTCCCAAGAAGTCTACCTCCTCTTCGTCTATCCATTTGAGTGCACCTTTTTTGTCTACTGCACGTATGCCGTTGACATTCCATGATATAAAAGTAAGTTTTGCCATCTGTTTCAATCCTACATGTGTTAAGTTTTGCTAGAATAATAACCAAATAGACTTACTTAAAGGTAGTAGTATGGCACTAGAAGATAAACAACGTTGGGATGAAAAACATGCACAAGACACAATGCCTCATGAACCCATTAAATTCATCAGTGAATATGCACACTTAGCCAAAGTGGGAAATGCACTTGACATCGCCTGCGGCAATGGGAGACACAGCAAATATCTCACTACATTAGGCTTTGAAGTAGATGCCTTGGACATCTCTTCTGTGGCTATTGAACAATTACAAGGCATAGAAAAAATAAATGCAATAGAAGTTGATTTTGACACCTATACTTTAAAAAAAAACAGATATGA
>DQVY01000037.1 GCA_015661535.1 Sulfurovum sp.
GAAGCATCTCTCGAAGAGTTGATCAAACAACTTTCCGATATCAAGAAATAACCTTTCAGAAAAAGGATCACTATGAAAAAAATGATACTCGTGACACTCTTAAGTGTTTCAACTATATGGGCAGAGACACATACAGATGCCAGTACAGACGAAAGCTATACAAAATACCTTACTGAAGCAGTTCAAAGTGTAGAGAAAGCCAGAAAAGAAGCCTTGGATGCCTTAGATACTATGGTTGAAAAAGTAGATCTGTATGAAAAATCAAATCCCAAAGAAGAAGACTCTATTTCTACACAAATTGTAGAGACACATGCCTTGGGTGAAATGGCAAAAAGTACCGCAGATGTTGAAATAGCAAAGACAAAAGCCATCGTTCAAATATCAAAAGCGGTGGACAGCGTAGACAATGCCAATAAAAAAGATCTTCAGAAAGTAAAAGATGCTGCACTCGAAGTGATCGTTCAAGCGATCGCTTCAGTAGAAATAGCCAAAGCAAAAGCATCTAAAAAGATCGTTGAAGCAACCAAAAGGGTTGAAATAAGTAAAAGAAGCCCAAAAAAGACCATTCCCCATGAGGAAGAAACACTAAGCATTGCTAAAAATATTGCTGCCGTACAGATCGCACAGTCTGTTGCAGAGGTACAGATCGCCAAAGCAAACTCCCTCATTGAACTGGCACGATCTTCTATCACAAATCTAAAGTCACCGCTTAGCAAAGAAGATGAAGAGAAACTTCAAAAGATTAAAGCAGAAGCCACAGCAAAGATCTCTTCTTACCTGAGTGAACTAGAAGTGCTTAAAGCAGAAATAAGCAGCAAAATTGCAAATGAAATAGCCAAAGTTGAGATAGCAGAAAACAAAATGATGAGTGCCGATAAATAACTATTGAAGTCTCACGATACCATTGCGTATCGTGACCATACCTTCAAGTTCTGCTTCATATACCCGATCACCAAATTTTACGATGGTCTCATCAAACGTTGGTGAAGACTGACAAAAATAAAAGAATTCATCTTTTTCTACATTGGCGTTTACAGACTGTCCAAAACGTGAAGCAAATGCTTCTACATCAGTGATGACAGTAGCCTTCCCTTCTGCAAGCAGTGTATTGGTTCCCATACTCTCACCTACCCTTTGTGACAACACAACGATCTCTTTTTCCATTTTTAAAGCATAGTCAACTGAGCGCATGGAGCCGCTTTTCAGATCTGCTTCTGTGACGATAAGCATATCTCCCAGCGCCACCACCAATTCATTGCGCACAACAAAGCTCCAGCCTGTTGCCCTAAACCCGTCATTGAATTGACTCAACATCAAACCTCTCTTTTCAATGTTCTCTATAAGACCTTTGTTAAGTACGGGGTAGCGTATATCCAGTCCATTGCCTACGACAGCAATCGTATTTTCTTCCCCCGCTCCTGCATGGGCTATGGCATCGACACCCATGGCTGCACCACTTACTACACAGACCCCTCGTTTGGCTAAAGCCTTCGCAAGTCTATAAGTGAATTCACGGGTATAATTTGTAGGATTCCGTGTCCCGACAATAGAAACTTTGGGACGTTTCAATAAACTGAGATCACCTTTGTAAAAAAGTGTTTTGGGGTATTTCTTCATTGCTGCTAAAGCAGGAATCTCTTCAAGAACTTCTGCACTCATGACCTACCTTTTTGACAATCATAACGAAGAAACAGCGCTAAAGGTAAAAATATGTCAAATTGTCATTAAATTGTCTATATAGATCAGTTCTACCTCTTTTAAGATCTCTTTTGCCTGAGAAAGTGCCTTCATTGTTGTACTATGCGGATGACCTATAGCAATGGCATAACCTTTCTTTTTTGCTATATTGACAGCTTTACGTAACTGTTTATGAATCGTTTTGACATTATGCACATTGTCTATAAATATATTTCTATAAACATAGGCATCACCAAAATATTTTGTGATCTTAGGTACTTTGGTTGTAGCAATAGTACGACTGTCCACAAACATAAAACCCTCTTTTTTCAGTGCTCCATAGAGTGTTAACATCCCTCTGTAATCATTGGTAAATACTGACCCTGTATGATTATTGATATAGCGTGCTGTGGGAAAAAGTCTCCGTAACTCTTTGGCCCGTGCAATGATCTCAGCATCGCTAAACGATGTTTTAAGCGTCTTGTACTGTGTATTGAACTGTTTGCTTCCGGACTCCATAGGTAAGTGGATCATATAGTGTTTTAATCCCTTTGCCAAAAGATGGCTTTTCATAGAACGTTCAGAAGGAGGAAAAATAGACGGCGTTATTTTCATATGTAAAGCTTGTATGCTTTTCAACTGTCTTCTGTTTGAAACATCGTCTATAATAATGATGAGCTTTGGTTTTCCCGATAAATGTTTTACATAGACTTTTGCTGTACCTTTAGCAGCCGGTTTCTCTTCTTTTTCTAAGGGGGCTATAGGCTTTTTTCCTGAGTTATTGTTCTCAACAAGCAACACACTTCGCTCTGGTTTTTTGATCATATGTTCAGCAGGTTTTTCTACACGCTTTTTTTGTTTTTTTTCAGATTTTTTTAGCTTCGCCACAGGGGCAGAAGTAGTAACACTATCCTGTTTCCCTAAAAAATACCCAAAAGCCACCATAGAGATCATCACAAAAACCCCCAGAACGATCAAAATACTTTTTTTAAAATTGGAATGTTTAGATTTTTTACTGCGTCTTTTCTTTTTAAGCGGTGTTTTTTTACTTGAAGATCTACTATTTGTTTTTTTAGGTTGGACAGCCATGATATCGCTTAGTTTTGATTTACATGATTTTA
>DQVY01000214.1 GCA_015661535.1 Sulfurovum sp.
GCCGTTCCTGCAGCACCTGTAACGCCAATAAGCACTACCCCTTCAGCACCTGCTGCACCAAGCACAAACTAGTCCTCTGTCAAGAAGTTTTTCCTTCTTGGGGCACCTCTCCTAACCCTGGTTACCCACAACATCATTAGCTTTTGTCTAGGCTAGGCACTCTTTTGAAGACCTAGCCATAGCTAAGTCGAAAAAGAGTAACAACGCATAGGCGAAAGCTAGTGATGCCCGCGGGTGGACTTTGCAAACGTAAGGTTGCAAAACCCATTATGTATGACTAGGGTTATTAGAGGTGCCCTTGATATACTCTTTCACTCCCCATACTCAATACATAACAAGGTAAAAAAGGGTAAAATCTCCCTAAATAATTTGAAGAAATGCTAAGGAGAATGTTATGTTAAACGAAATTTTTGAACGTACCACTGAAAATATGGACAAGGGTATTGATGCACTTAAAAGAGATTTTGCATCGCTAAGAACAGGGAAAGTGACTACAGGGATCGTAGACAATATAAAAGTAGACTACTATGGTACCATGACTGCTTTAACGCAGGTAGGGAACGTCATTGCTACAGATGCGACAACTATCAGTATCACTCCTTGGGAAAAAACACTTTTACCTGTGATTGAAAAAGCCATCCAAGAAGCCAATATCGGTGTAAACCCAAACAATGACGGAGACTTTATAAAACTCTTTTTCCCTCCGATGACATCTGAGCAGAGACAAGAGATCGTAAAACAGGCCAAAGGTATGGTTGAACATGCAAAAATCTCTATCAGAAATGTAAGAAAAGACGGCAATGACCAGATCAAAAAACTTGAAAAAGAGAAAGAGATCAGTGAAGATGAGTCAAAAAAAGCACAAGAGCAGATCCAAAAAATAACAGATGAGCATATTACTAAAATAGATGAAGCTTTTAAAATAAAAGAAGCTGATATCTTAAAGGTATAAGATGAATGTTGAACAAGCCTATAAAGATGCGAATGCCCTATTAGAGGGTCATTTTCTCTTGGCAAGCGGAAACCATTCCAACCGTTACCTTCAAAGCGCAAAAGTCCTTGAATACCCTAAAAAAGCTTCTCTTCTTACCGATGCCCTTGCTGACATGATAAGAGATGCCGGCATAGAAGTGGACACCGTCTGTGCCCCTGCACTTGGCGGCGTACTAGCAGGGTATGAACTTGCCCGTTCTTTGGATGTACGTTCCATCTTTGTAGAGAAAAAAGAGGGGGGTATGGAATTACGTCGTGGCTTTGAAGTCTCACCGGGTGAAAAGATCATTATCTGTGAAGACATCATCACCACGGGTGGTTCTGCACTAAAAGCGGCAAAAGCCATAGAAGCACTGGGAGGAGAGGTGGTTGCCTTTGCATCCCTTGCCAACAGAGGCTTTTGTAAACGTGTTGGTGGGAATGATACTTCAAAACCGGAATGTGCTTTACCTACGGATGTACTGCTCTTCGCCTTGGATGATTTCTCTTTTGAAATGTATACACCTGAAACATGTCCCATGTGTAAAGAAGGCAGTACCGCTGTCAAGCCTGGGAGCAAAGGCTAGGCAGTTATGCCAGCTTCCAGACGATCGCACATACTTCAACATCAATATCTGTTTTACGCGGTTTTATCTTAAAGCTCTCTATCTCACAATTGTCTATACTGAACTTCTCATTCAGCAGATCAATTTTATCTTCCAACTCATATTCCAATGTTTCAATATCTGCCTGAATATCAGCCAAACGTTCTTCTGCCCGGCTCATTTCACCCCGTTCTTTCAGTATCTTGCTTCCTTTGTTCACTGCGCGGCCTATTTTTGTAGGGCTTGTACGTCCAAAAAGGGCACCTATGACTGCGATACCGGCTTCTATCATGGAAGAGGTAGAGTCTGATGATTCTTTGGCTATATGCTCTTTTGCACGGTCCAGTCTGTTTTGTAATGTTTTCTCTTTGCCTGCATAACGTGTTTTCAGTTTCTCTATCTGTTCTTCTTTTTTGTCATTCAAGCTGTCTTGCACCCTGACAATGAAGTCGGCATGAGACTCTGAAACCTTGGACTCCATTTTGGGGGACTTACAACGGTAAAGTTCCAAATATTTTTCTTTGTACAGCATATCTTTAAGTTCTCTAATGGCCTTTTTTAGCCCTTTGTCTTCCAATATCACTTTAGGAAGGGTATGAAAGGTGGCATTCTTGGGTGCATTATGTGGTAAATTTGTAAAGTCATCCTCTTCTTCTCTTGCTTCGTCCCATGCAATATGCTGTTCATCTCCTTCAAGCATCAAAGAGAGGATAACGTTTCTCTCTTCATCTATCCCTCTTCTTTGGCTGTAAAAATGGATACTTGACTTGGCAGAAAGTAGAGGAGAAAAAACCTGTTTTCCCATGATGTCAGGTTCATAATACTGAGGTATAGAGCTATCTATATGCTGTATACTGCCTCTTGCCTCTCCTTTTCGTACAAGCGTATCTATACTCTCTTCCTGTATATTTTGTGCCTCTTTTTGTGCTTTCATTAACAGAGATATTTCTGTTTTTTTGAGTGGTCCTTTCAAATAAGACATCACCCAGCGTGTGCTAAAAAGACGAATATCATCCAAGTGGGCACTTTTCAGGAAGAAGGTTCTTTTTTGCAGATTTGAGAGCAGTTGTCGGATCTCACTTTTATCATAACTTGAGCCTATCTTCCCTCCTAATCCGTCAATGACCCTGTCAATGTCCTGAGTGGTCTGAAGTCTTCCGATAAACCATGTACCGATGTTGGAGAGTCCTTTATAGTCCA
>DQVY01000149.1 GCA_015661535.1 Sulfurovum sp.
CCCTTTTAACAAGGTAATAATATCATCGATGTTGAAGCCCAAATCATATTGGGTCACGATGCGTACCATCCCATTTACTGCACGACGCAAGGCAAAAGGATCTTTAGACCCTGTAGGTATACGTCCTACAGAGAAGAGACCAAAAAGTGTATCTAATTTAGCTGACATTGCCACAATACTGGAGAAAATAGAAGTAGGCAACTCTGCACCCTCTCCTACTGGCATATACTGTTCTTTTATGGCATTGTAAACCACTGCCTCTTCTCCAAGTGCTTTGGCATAGTAATACCCCATAAGCCCTTGAAGCTCTGTAAATTCATACACCATTTCAGACATCAGGTCTGCTTTGGCAAGGTTCACAGACCTGTCCATAAGTTTTTCCAACTCCACATTGTTCTTCCCTGTTTCAGCTTCCACTTTCTCCATGTAAAGCCCCAACAATCGAATAGCAATACTTTTTTCTCGTTTAATTTTATCGGCAAGAGTACCAAGCCCGTCAATGAACTGCACCTTTTCAAGTCCATCAGTGGAGAGTCCGTTTTTGAGGTCATTTTGGTAAAAGAAAAGGCCATCTGCAAGACGTGGTTTCAGTACCCGTTCATTACCTTCTATCACTTTAGAATAGTCATCCGTATAGGCATTGGAGACCACAATGAATTTATTGGCTATTTTCCCATTTTCAAAAACAGGGAAATAACGTTGATGCTCTTTCATGGAAGTGATAATCACTTCAGGGGGTAGTTCTAAAAATAATGCATCAAAGGTACCAAGCAAGGCTTTTGGGTTTTCAGTAATAGCTACTACCTCAGCCAACAAAGCGTTATCTCTCTCTATAATGATATTATGTGCACCCTCAAGTGCATCAAATTCTGCCAGTATCTTTGATTCACGCTCCTTGGGTTGAAGCATCACTGCACCCTCATCTAAAATACCCTCATAGCTGTCTATAGTAGGCACTTCTACCGCATCATAACTTACCATACGGTGCACATAGGTTTTTGTATCAGAAAGTACACCGTAAAGTGTCACGGGTACAGATGTTTCACCCATACGTACCTGTAACCATCTAAGCGGTCTGATGAACTCATCACTACGACTTCCCCAGCGCATCATTTTTCCAAAAGCCATAGAAGCCAGCCATTTTTCCAACATTTCCTCTAAAAGCACAGCAGTTTCGCTGCCTTTCTCTTCTTTTTTGAAGTAGAGTACCTCTTTGCCATTTTTCTCGGCACGTCCAAGCTCAGAGAAAGCAACCCCACATTTACGAGAAAAACCTTCTGCCGCTTTTGTCGGTTCACCGTCTTTTACTGCAGCCACAAGAGGCGGTCCAAAAAACTCTACTTCAACATCCTCCTGTTTCATAGGCATAGCAGCATGTTTAAGCACCAATCTTCTAGGCGTATAAATGAACTCAAATGCATTGTCAAGGTTATACTCTGCAAGTATGGTTGACCATGATTTTTCTATATTTTTGACAATTTTAAGTAGTGGAATAGCGGGTAATTCTTCTACACCGATTTCGATGAGTAATGCTTCTGTCATGTAGGATGTCCTAGTAAATAATAATTGGTATTATTTTACCTAAATCTTCGTTAAGACTGCAATGAAACCTTTCTTAATACTCATTTTTATTTAGCTAGGTTCTTGCGCTCATTTTCTTTTTTCATCATTTGTTGTACAAAATAAATACTACTTTCTATACATTTCACACTAGGGTCATCACTTCCTTTATATTTTTTTGTTATTTCCAAGTCTTTAAAGTAGTAGGGTAAAGCATCACTATATTTCCCTGATTCAATATACATTGATCCAACATGATTGTATGCAAGTGCAGTCAATGGGTGATTGTGTCCAGAAGTTTCCTTTTGTATAGCCAATGCTTTTAAGTAATATTCTAACCCAAGGTCATAATTTTCTAAATCTGCATAAATTGAGCCAATATTACTATAGTCATCTGCTATATCTATCTTAGTGATACCTAAAATATTTTTATGTATTTCCAACACTTTAAGCCGGTATGCCAATGCTTTTTTATGCATCTTTAGATACCTTGCATAGTAACTCAAAGAGATATAATCATTGGCAATTTGTATACTTTTTTCTGTATAAAGCGCAAGATCTTCTTCTAGTTGATTCTGACTATGCTCAAATGCACAATGATAATCTCCTTTTTTCTCACACTCACTTGCCAAATTATAATGGCTACTATTCGCCATTACAAAGGTACTTAGCAATAAAAGTAGTGTTAGTTGTAATCTTTTTTTCATACTGCTCCTGAAAGTATTTGTGTAGATTTTACTCGTTACCACTCTTCTCATCGTCTTGCATATCTATGCGATGGCCCTCATCGTCAAACTTCTTTTTGTAGTAGTTTCGAACGATACCAAAAGTCAAATATGCAAAGAGAAACATGGCGATGATGTAGAGGATATCGCCAAAAGACATTAGTTTTTTTCCAATGTGTTTTCTATGGTGATTTTTTCGAAACCTTCATAGTTTTGACGCAAAGCATCATAAAGCACGACACCCACAGAGATGCCAAGGTTAAGACTTCTTCCTTTGCCACCCATTGGAATGGTAATACACTGTTCAGGGTGTGCTAAAAGTACTTTTTCATCTAGCCCTTTAGTCTCCGAACCAAACAGTATGTGGTCGCCTTTTTGAAAAGGGGCATTAAAGTAAAGGTTATCTGTTTTAGTGGTACCCATGTAAGAATGTTTACTTATGGGGTGAACCGCCAAATAAGCATCAAAACTTTCCCATATGACTAAGTCCAAATCTTTCCAATAGTCAAGACCTGCGCGTCTTACCGCTTTATCATCGATGTCAAAACCTAGAGGCTCAACAAGATGTAATGTGGCACCAAGATTGACACATAGGCGACCTATGGTTCCGGTGTTGGGTGGGATTTGTGGTTCTACAAGTACGATATTAAACATTAAAATATCACCGTTTTATTGCCGTTAACAAAAACTCTGTCATTTAAAAC
>DQVY01000029.1 GCA_015661535.1 Sulfurovum sp.
ATTATATTTTTTTCTAAATCTGCTTAGCCATTTTAGCTAAAAAATGTATAATCGCAGTAATTATACACAGGGAAATACTTTGCATTTTAAAAACAAAAAACTTCTCATTTTTGATCTTGATGGGACACTCATCAACTCAGCACTTGACTTGGCATTGGCAGTAAACTATATGCTGGAGCGCCTAGGAAAAGAGACATTTTCAGAAGATATCATCCACGGATGGGTTGGCAATGGTGCCTTAACATTGGTCAAACGTGCCCTGTTAGGAAAAAGAGAACTGGATGACTCACTCGATGAGCAAGAAGTAGACAAAGCCCTCAAAATATTTTTAGACTATTATGAAAAAAACCTTTGCAACGCTACACTTCCTTACCCTAACGTTATAGAAACACTTCATACATTTAAGGGAAAAGGCTATATTTTGGCCATTGTGACCAATAAACCTTTTAAATTTGTATCACCCATTCTGGAAGGCTTAAATATGGAGGGACTCTTTAGCATGATACTGGGAGGGGACAGCTTAACAGAGAAGAAACCGCACCCCTCGCCCCTTTTACATGTATGTGAAGGTTTAAATGTAAGTGTGGAAGACGCTGTCATGATAGGTGATTCTAAAAATGATATCTTGGCTGCCAATGCCTGTGATATGGACTCTGTTGGCGTCACGTATGGCTATAATTATGGAGAAGACATTAGGGTACACAAACCTAGCGTCATTGTAGATGATTTTTCAGAGTTACTTGACATATTATGAACACGCAAACTAAAATAGCTATCATAGGTGGAGGTGTAGCAGGTGCGACTGCTGCACTATACTTTGGAAAACTTGGTCTGGACATCACTTTGTTTGAGAAAGAGCCCTCTTTGGTGACAGGACCTCCTTTTTGCCACCTGCATGCCGGTGGCAATCTTTACCGTGAAATATCTGATGCCCAATGTATTACCTTGCTCAAACAATCTATCGATTTTTTACGTTTTTACCCCTATATTGTTGACTACCGTCCAACTGTCATTGTCTTACCTACGACAGATAAAGGCACACCTGAAGCCCTGCTTCCTCGACTTGAACTGCTTACAAAAGAATATGAAAGGCTCATCAAAGATGATCCTGAAAATGAAGTCTTGGGGAAAAGTGAACACTATTATAAAGTCTTTGAAAAAGAAGAGATAGAAACACTCAAAGAAAAAACCATAGTACCAGAGCCTAAGACCTGTGAAGAGTGGATGATCCCAGTAGCCCAGAACATCGACCTGAACAAAGTACAATTCCCTCTCATTATGGTACAAGAGTATGGATTGAATCTTTTTAGATTGGCTGCGGGTACGGCTCTTAGCTTGGAGTCTATGACTAATGTACAACTCCACTTACAAAGCATTGTACATAATGTCCAACAAGATTGTGACAAACAAGGGTGGATACTCTCCTATGTAAAAGAAGACAAAAGCCATCAAGAACACTTTGACTACCTCATAAATGCCGCAGGTTTTCGTACAGGAAAAATAGACGACTTCATAGGTGCCCCCTGTGAAGCCATGGTAGAATTTAAAGCTGCCTATGTAAGTAAATGGGATGACCATAATGATATCAAGTTTCCAGAGATCATCTTTCATGGCGAACGTGGTACACCCCGGGGTATGGGTCAATTTACACCCTATCCTCACGGGTATTTTCAACTGCACGGTATGACCAAAGAGATCACACTTTATGAAGATGGTCTGGTCTCAAATACAGCAGTGAGCTGTCAACCAAGACTGGGACAAGACTTTATAGACAAAATAGAAAAAGAGTGGAAAGAAGAAGAGACACAAAAACGTACACACTCTGCTATAAAACACCTTTCTCAATACATTCCCTCTTTTTCTACGGCAACAGTAGGTTCCAAACCTCTCTTTGGCGCACAGCAGATCCCCGGAGATGACCCTACACTTCGTGTTGCAGAGGTCTCCTTTCCTCGTGAACGTTATGCACGCTGTGAGATCGTCAAGGTCTCCTCTGTTTTAGATATGATAGATGCTATTGCCAAAGTGTTTGCAGACCTAGCTATAATAGAGAAGTCTGCTGTTGGAGACAGAGACATTGCACATACTTTGCATTTTGATGATACTATACTGACACAAAAAGCAGAATCTATTGCTAAAGAACGTCAGTATCCAGCTGCGTTAGCAAACAGAACCATGCCAAAAGGTTGAAGATGAAACAGTTTACACTCTTATTTTTACTTTCTTTTCAGATTCTGTTCGCAGGACAAATTGAACATATTAACATAGGCAATCAAGACTTCATGTTTACAAAAGAGACGTACGACATTTATGACTCTAAGGGTGAAGTGCTGCGTGTCTACAAAGAAGAGCGAAACAATGACCTGCATTTTATGTTCAGCCTCATACTCAAAGACCGTACCGGGCCCTGTTCTGAAAAAAGCCTTGAAGATGGCTATTATGAGATAAATGGCACAACCGTCACACTTTACAGTGCATGGAACAGAAGAGGTAAAGCCTATGATGCTCCCTATGGTGCACGCATACAGGTCTACCACTTAAATGAAAACTATGACTTAGAGCGTATTTCAAGTAAAATTTACATAGAGACACAAAGACAAAATTACGATGAATCAAGTGGCATGCAGTATCTTTTTACTGCACCCAAAACCAAAGAAGAGAAAGAAAAACTACGTCAGTATATAGACAAAGTTGAACGTGATTTTAAAGGGGTGTTTCTCTATCATAAGGAAGCCAAAATACTCCTCAAAGAGGTAGAAGATGCTATGGCCAGAAAAATGAAGGCGACGTGGAAATAAACAGGCTTAAAAATGATGGCTTTTACAAGGGTATCTGTCACTGTTCTTAGCCACTTTTGCAAACACGGTTAAAGGTGTATCTGTGGCTTCTGCTGCTTCCATCACTTCAGCATAATGTTCAGGAGCAAAAGAAACCAACATTTCATACTCTTCCCCGCTAAGTCCTACAACATCGTCTATCTCTTCAAAAACATCAAATCCATATTTATTAATATCTAAAAGCTTGTTCGTATCACAATAAAGTCCGTCAGAGATATCCATACCTGTACGTAAAAAGTGACGTGCTTTTGCTATGAATGCTCCACGTAAAACAGGCTGTAAAAAACGGGAATCATCTGCTATCTTTTCACCTCTGAACAGTGCATCCAAGTCACGTTTACTCTCCCCTAAAGTACCCGTATATGCCAAAAGATCACCTTGTTTCAAACCTTTACGAAGCAAGGGGTTTTTACTAGTAGAAACAATGGTAATACTCAAATGCAATTTGTCTCCGCCTATCGTATCGCCCCCTATGATCTCACAGCCATACGCTTTGGCTGTTTCTTCCAGTGTCTGGGTCAATATATCAATGTCATTTTCACTTAAGTCTTTGGGTAAAGAGACAGTAACCAACGCATACTGAGGTTGTGCATTCATCGCAATAGCATCAGAAAGATTTATAAGCATCGCCTTGCGTGCTATTTGTGCTATGCTCATCCACTCACGTTTAAAATGTACATCTTCAAAAAAAGCATCCATACTGTATAAGGTATCACCTATAACAGCG
>DQVY01000206.1 GCA_015661535.1 Sulfurovum sp.
ATGGGCCTGGTTTCTTTTTTCAACCTTTTGATATGATAAATGAGGAGAAAACAAAATTAAACCCTATTTTTGATGCCATGTTTTTTTGTTCTGTTGAGAGTGTAAAAAAAGCATTGAACTACGAACCAAAGGCATAAGATGGCAGAGGGAGAAAAAAGAGCAGACATCAAGTATGGCATGAATGTCGGCATCGTACTTAAAGAGGACCAATCCACAGGTTACATTACCTACGGAAAAGTGCAAAAAATACTCACCAACTCCCCTACCCACCCTCATGGTATAAAAGTACGTTTGACTTCTGGTGAAGTAGGACGTGTCAAAGAATTTGTACGATAGAAGCACATAGAAAATGACACTATTTATTGACGGTGATGCTTTCCCTAACCTACTCAAGCCCATAGTCTTACGAAGTATAGAGCGCCTCTCTCTTCCTACCAAAGTCATTGCCAACAAAAAAATACGTATAGGAAAATCGACGCATATAGAGTACATTATTGTAGACCAGGGTGCAGATGAAGCAGATCATCATATAGTAGAACTATGCCAAGAGGGTGACCTTGTCATCACTGCTGACATCCCTTTGGCAGACAGGGTCATCTCAAAAAATGCACATGCCATAGACCATAGAGGTGAACTCTACTCTGTTGACAACATCAAACAGTATTTGGCTATGAGAAATTTAATGGAGAGCATACGGGAAAGCGGAGAAATGACAGGCGGGCCAAAAGCATTTGGACAAAAAGATGCCCATGCCTTTGCCAATCAGTTGAATGCATTTTTAACGAAGCATCATAAGTAAAACTTACTTCTTAGACTTTTTCTTCTTCTTTTTGGACTTTTTATTGTCTTTTTTCTTTGCAGATTTTTTCTTGACCGCTTTTTTGGCCGCTTTTTTCTTCTCAGCTTTTTTTGTGGCTTTCTTGTCTGCTTTTTTGGCTTTCTTTTTAGATGCTTTTTTCACCTCTAATTTTTTAAATGCTTTTTTTGCTTTTTTCTTCTCTTCTTTTTTACTTGTTTTTTTTGCCATGTTCATCCTTTTTTACAATAATATAATGAATAATACTTATTTTCGCCACCTTATGTACGTGAAATAAGCCTATGTTTTATTATAAGACTTTTTCAATCACTTGTCAATCAAGACAAATTGACTCTTTTATTTCTGTACTGTAGCATCCACCGTATAACGCCACCCATGTTTTGTGATCATGACAGAAAAACCATACGATTCAAGTTTTTCCTGTATGTCAGAAAGTGTAAAAAAATTCCCTGCTTCTCCAAGTAACTTTTCTCCTCTGCAAATACTTTTACCCATAAAGGTATTGAGATCAAAATCATAAATAAAGAGCTTGGCACCATTTTTCAGAATACGTACCGTCTCTTTTAATGCTTCATCTACATCTTTAAAATGGTGTAAGGCCTCACCCATCATCGCAGCATCAAAGCTGTCATCCTCAAAAGGCAATGCTTCAGCAACGCCCTTATGTGTCTCTACATACTCGTTAGCATACTTCATCATACCCTCTGCCGGATCAACCGCGACATAAGAGATGTCATCTCTGCACACATACCCAAATTGACACAGTACTCCTGTGCCTGCACCAATATCAAGTACCTTCGACTGAGAAGGCAGTACTTTCAAAAATGCACATTGTGCCGCTCGTACTGATCTGGGATAGACAAAAGAACCGAAGGTATGAAAAACCATACCTAAATAATTAAAGGGGATCATCATTTTCCTTACTTACTTATTTGAGATCATTATAACCAAATGATAGTTTCATACTTTTATTTTTATGTTATAATAAATTATCTTATTTAGGAAGGATAGAAAATGAAAAAATTAAATTTAACACTGCTTACTGTTGCGAGTGTAAGTCTCATTGCATTTACAGGATGTGCCAATAAAACACAATCTGGTGCTGCTATTGGTGCCGGTACAGGGGCACTCATAGGCCAAGCGGTAGGTGGTAATACCCAATCTACATTAATAGGAGCTGGTCTTGGTGCTGTTGCAGGTGGACTCATTGGAAACAATGAAGACAAAAAAGATGCAGAAAGACGTGGATATTAAATACCTACGTTAATATTTATGATAATCGATAGGGTCTATACTTAGACCCTGTAACATAGAATACTTCTTCATGCCTTGTTTTAATACTATAAAGTTATAATTTTTAATATAACGAAGGATCAGTATTATGAAATGGTATCACAGCATCAAAATTAAACTGCTTGGTTTTTTTCTTTTTTTATGTATAGCATTTATACTCACCCTCATCATTACCTTCTCTATGTTACGTGAAAGCCAATTTCAAGAAAATGCACTCAAAGAAACTTCTTTAGCAACACACAAAGCACTGAGCTATATTCGAGAAAAACAGATTGAAGCGGAAGTGATTGCCTCTGCACTCTCAAGTATTTATGAGAAAGATCTATATGACACACATACGAACAAAACATTAATACCGAGTATTTTAGAGACTTCCTTGTCAAATCATATTCATATGCAGAGTGCAGGTATATGGTTTGAACCTTATAGTATATATAAAGAAGAAAAAAACCATATGCTCTTCTTTAACCGTAGTCAAGACAATAAATTTTACTCTACCGACGCATACCTTCCACCAAACAAAATGAATTATAGAGATATGACATTCTACAGACTTGGGAAAGCACTGAAAGACAATGAAATTGCCTGGACCAATGTATATACTGACCCTGTCACTAAAATACGTATGCTAACTGTCGTATCACCTATCTATCGTCAAAATAAGTTTATAGGCGTAGCAAGCCTTGATTTAGCCATTGGAAATAAAGACAAAAAATTCTGGTCAAATTTAGATAAAAAAGACCGTTATATTTTTGCTGTAGATAAAAAAGGATTTTATATTGGAAAGTCCAATCTATTGGAACAATATACAAAAAACAGTGACAATATCTATGATATCCAAGCATCTCCTGTCAAACATTTGATTGATACACTCAAACCTACTTTAGAGAGACATGATCACAAAAACGAGGATGCGTATGAGATACCAAAAGACCTTTTCATGATAGACAATGACCCCATACTGCACACAAATAGTATTGTAGTCACTTATCATCTTCCCTCAACACATTGGCATATTATTATTGGTATTAGAGAAAGCAAT
>DQVY01000026.1 GCA_015661535.1 Sulfurovum sp.
AAGATATTGTCTTTTCCCCTCAAGTACAAAGCGAATGGAGTGACCCCTCACTTTGGGATAAACTGTTAAATCATACAATGATAAAAAACCCAAAAAAAGTTTAGATTCTCTATTTTTTAGTTATAATATAAGCATGAAAATAAAGGATTAACCATGAAATATTTTACACTTACAACACTAATCGCAGCGGCACTACTTTTTACAGCTTGTGAAGAAAAGACAACACAAGAAAAAGTAGAAGAGAAAGTTACGGAAGCAGTAGCACCAAAAACAGATTCTGAAAAAGCGATGGATGCATTGAAAGAAGCAGCAGAACATGCAAAAAAAGCAGCTGCAAGTGCTGCTGTTGATGCACAGAAAGCAGCCAGTGAAGCAGTAGCCTCAGCAAAAGTAGAAGCAGAAAAGATGGCAGCAGAAGCTTCTCAAAAGGCAGCAGAATTACAAGCATCAGCTACGCAGAGCATAGAAGAAGCAGGCAAAGAGCTTAGTGAAAAAGCTGAAACAGTCAAAGCTGCTGCAACAGATGCGATTGCAAGTATTTCTGCCCCTGCTGCTTATGCAAAATGTAAAGGCTGTCATGGTGCTGAAGGTAAACAGGTTGCACTAGGAAAGTCTGCAGTGATCGCAGGTCAAGACAAAGCAGTGCTCATCGCTTCTTTACAAGCCTATAAGGCAGGTACAAAAAATGAAGCAGGTATGGGTGGTTTGATGAAAGGGCAGGTTGCCTCTTTGTCTGATGCAGATTTTGAAGCCATTGCTGAATACTTATCGCAAATTAAATAACACTCTCTAAAGGGATATATTCCCTTTAGATAACTTCTAACATGTAAATATCTCTTCTTTTTGATCTCTCGTCAATTCCCATTGTATCGGCAACATTTTTACCTGAGCACCTTTTTGTAATGTGTGTATCTCTGGCGTAATGAGTATCAGTCCATCTGCCTCCTGCATAGGTGAGACCATACCTGGCATTTGTGGTTTTAGTGCAGTAAACTCTTGACCGTTAAAACGTCCAAGTACCACGGCATGTTTACCCCCGCGGACGGAAAAGTCCGCTGCTATTGTCGTGACAACAGTGCCATGAAAATGCGCTTTTTTACCAGACATCTTACGCAGTATCGCACGGATGAATATCTCATAGTTGACCATAGCAGCCAAAGGATTTCCAGGCAAATTCACAATGACGGTTTTTCCTATCTGTCCTATGATAGTAGGGCGACCAGGTTTAATGTCTATTGTATCTACAAGTATCTCCATGCCAAGGTTGGTAAAGGCCTCTTTGGTAAAATCTTTATCTCCAACCGATACTCCGCCAGAGGTAATAATGATGTCTGCATCCAAAGTAGCGTTGATAGAGGCTTCCAGTGCTTGAAGGGTATCTGCTGAGGTACGAATAAAGCGTACATCACAGCCAAGTTGTTTTGCCCGTGTTAAGAACATCGGGCTGTTAGAGTTGTAAAGTTGATGGGCTTTGATCTTCTCAAAATGTGGCCGCAGTTCATCCCCTGTGCCAAAAATGGCCACCTTAATGACACGATGCACACTCACATGCGTCATACCTTGACTGGCAAGAGAGGCAATAGTGTAGGCATTGATCATTGTACCTTTTGTAAGAAAAACAGTATCTTTTTTTATATCTTCACCAGCCATACGAATGAAATGATCTTTTTTGATATCTTCAGGAAGGAAGAGTCTGTCGCCTTCAAGCATGACATTTTCTATAGGTACAATGGCATCACAACCCTCTGGTATAGGCGCACCTGTCATAATTTTGATGGCTGTACCTTGTTGCAGTGTCATTTCAGGATTGTCTCCAGCATAGATCACTTCTGTACTGATGACACTTTTGCCTGCATCATTTACTTTTACTGCATACCCGTCCATGGCAGAATTATTGAATCGTGGCAGGTCAAATGAAGCGATGTAGTCTTCTGTTACTACACGTCCTACAGACATTTCAATGGGGATGATCTCTTTATCGACAGCAGTGATCTGTGCTGCAATAATATCTAATGCTTCGAGGATAGAACTAGTCATAGTTGACCTTTGGTTTGAATTACGATGATTATAACAAATTAGGGTATAATCCACTTTTAAATCAATGAAAATAGATAAGGAATTACAGATGGAAGTAGCACAAATGTTAGCGGCACACAGTATATTGGTGAAAGTCTTTTTAGGCTTTTTGGTTGTGGGGTTACTTATCCCTTTTCTTACAGCAAAGAATCCCTTAGGTTTTAAGAAGGCCTCTTTTATCTATACGATGGTCTTTCAAGCACTTGCAACGATGATCGCTTTTGCCGGTCTTGTTGCTGTCTTTACAGGTGATCTGGGTTGGTCTGTGACTACTATTATCATGATGGGTGTTTGGGCAGTGATGATGTACATAGAGATCAAAAAATACAAATTGGTCAAAGTGGCAAATCTCAATGACCCTGCAACACATAAGATACTCAAAGGGGCATTCTTTAAGATCTCTGTGGTACAGATCCTTCTGGTAGCCATTATGGTTGTGCTTATGGTCTTAAAAGCCAAAGGTGTTATAAACATTTAAGATGCTTTACCTTTACCACAAAGAGGCAGCAAAGCCTCAACTTACTTTGACAGGTGATGAACATCGCTACATTTTTAAAGTACGCAGACATAAGGTAGACGATACCTTGTACCTGCGTAATCTTGAAGATGGGATGCTTCACCGGTATGCTATTACCTACCTAGATAAAAAATCTGTCATACTTGAACTTAAAGCCAGTACCACACTTGAGATCAAAGCCAAAAGAAATTTGCATATAGGGTGGTGTATGATAGACCCTAAAAATGTGGAAAAGGTATTGCCAAGTCTCAATGAAATGGGTGTGGAGAAGATCACCTTCTTTTACTGTAAACGTTCACAAAAAAGTTTTACCTTGGATTTTAAACGTTTAGAAAAGATCCTTTTAAACTCTTCACAACAGTCGGGAAGGTCAGAGATGATGCAGCTTGCACAGGTAGAAGACCTTGGGACATTTCTAAAAGTATACCCGGGTGCAAAAATGCTTAACTTTTCTGAAAAAAACTTTGTCTCCAACACAGTATTTGACACTATTGTCATTGGCTGTGAAGGTGGCTTTGATGAAGAAGAAGTAGCACTTTTTAAGCCTGAAAATATTGTAGGCTTTGATACCCCGCTGGTCTTAAGATCTGAATCTGCAGCTTGTGCAGTAGCTGCTAAAACATTGCTTTAGGCGACCTCTAATAATAGGCGAAAGCTAGTGATGCCCAAAGGGTGGGCTTTGCAAAACCCATTATGGGTATTATCTATTATTTGAGATCCCCTTTAATAGTGATTTAAATTTGTTTCGATAAAATACCGTTCTAAATTGTCTCAGCCAGACTGTTGCAATAACCCTATTTTATGAAAATATGGAAGAGTCATTGACTAGAACAGATTAGTTATCTGTCATACAAAATAAACTTTAGGAAATACGATGAGAAAAGATATTCACCCAGATTACGTTGAGTGTAAAGTAAGTTGTGCTTGTGGAAACAAGTTTGAGGTAAGAACAAACAAAGCAGAGATGTCAGTAGATATTTGTAACGAATGTCACCCATTCTTTACCGGTTCTGAGAAAATTCTTGATGCTGCTGGTAGAGTTGAGAAATTTAAAAGCAAATACAAATTGTCATAAGACAATTTTTACCTTTTGGGGACGCTTGTCCCCATTTTATCTAGCTATTGCCTAAAGGCATTTTATGATCACCTTTGTTCCTACACCTATTGGAAACCCCCAAGATATTACTATTCGTGCAATGAAACTTTTTGAAAAAGCAAGACTTTTTTTATGTGAAGATACACGTCAGACCAAACGGCTTTTACGACTTTTGGAAGAGCGTTTTGATATGGCGTATCCTGAAGCAGAATTTTACTCCTTTAATGAGCATAACGGACAAGCAAGATTAGATGAATTTGGGCATACCTTTACAGAAAAAGAGGTCATCTATGTCTCTGATGCAGGCATGCCTGTCATTTCTGACCCCGGGCAGCTTTTGGTCGCCTATGCACAAGAGCATGATATCGTGTATGACGTCCTACCAGGGGCTTCTGCGGTCACGACAGCCTACGCTGCTTCCGGTTTTGAAGAGGGAAAGTTTCTTTTTTATGCTTTTTTGCCGCATAAAGGAAAAGAGAGAAGTGCTGCATTGGCTGAAGCAATGAACAATGGCTATAATACCATACTGTATGAGTCTCCGCATCGCCTGGAAAAACTTTTAGATGAAATACTTGCCCTAGATGAGAACAGAGAACTTTTTTTAGCCAAAGAGATAAGCAAGAAGTATCAAAATTACTACCGTGGTACGGTAAGAACACTGCATGAAACCTTTCAATCATTAACCATACGCGGTGAATGGGTGGTGGTGATATCTGCACAAAAAAGTACAGAACAAAGTTTGAGTTTTACAGAAGTTTTAGCCCTTGATCTACCCCCTAAACCTAAAGCAAAACTCCTTTCTCAGCTTAGTGAGAAGAGTGTAAAAGAGTGGTATGCAGAACTCATTAGGAATTAGGAATGGTGAATTAGAAATTCCGGTACGGAAAATCAAGTAAAAATTAGATAAAATCTATCTTATGATTATATATGGAAAACAAGTCTGTTTACATGCCTTAGAGCATCATTCAGAGAAAATTAAAACAGTATATGTTGCCCAAAAGGGTGCAAACAGCAAGGGTACGCTCCCTAAATCACTTTTTCACCAATACCATGACAAAATTAAGTTTTTGGAAGAGAAGTGGGCGCAGTCTATGTCTAAAGGCGGTAATCACCAGGGATTACTCATAGAGATGGATGAGTTTGCACAGAGTTCTTTTGCTGAGATCAAGAGAAATAACTTTATTGTGGTACTTGATGGGCTGACAGATGTGGGGAACATTGGTGCTATAGTGCGTTCTGCCTATGCCCTTGGTGCCGAAGCCATTATTGCTACAGGCGTGAAGCAGCTTAATTTTGCAGCCATTATTCGAAGTTCTTCGGGTGCCATGCTGGACATGCCTTTTATGATCGCCCCAAATATCTTAGACTCTTTTAATGAGTTGGGACAACTTGGCTTTACTGTCTATGGTGCTTCTATGGATGGTGAAAATATACAAAATGTGACGTTTGAAGAGAAACGTGTACTGGTCATGGGAAGTGAAGGTAAAGGTCTTTCCCGAAAAGTACTTTCCAAGGTAAACCAAAGTGTCTCGATAGAAATGCAGCATGATTTTGATTCACTCAATGTCTCTGCAGCCGCAGCAATTTTAATACACAGGATGGGTTATGCAGTTAAATGATATTCTTGAAGAAAACAGTATACAGGCGATCAGTGCGAAGACGAAGATACCAGAGGAGAACCTTGAATATCTTATTGCTTCTGAGTTTGATGCCTTGACCAAAGTGAAGACTTTAGGCTTTATCTCTATCTTGGAACGAGAATACAAGGCTGACCTCAGTGTGCTGAGGGCATCGGCAGAAGAGTATTACGGGCAGAGTGTAGAAGCACATCTCTTTCCTATAGGTCAACCAATTGCGGATGAGCATAAGAGTAAACCAAAACTATTGATACTTTTTATTCTTCTGCTGCTTGGCGTGAGTTCATGGTATTTTTTTACCCAGTTTGATAAAAAGAACCTGAATGAACTTATCCCTTTTATAGATGAAGAGACGATAGAGAGCTTTATGGGAAACAAGGAAGTGATCATCGATGAAAATATAACATTAAAATCCGATCATCTGAAGATAGAGGAGAAGAGTGTTGCGCAAACACTTAGACCTGAGATAAGTGAAAGTAAGAACATAGTGGAAGAGAATGCAAGTCATAGTGTAGAAGAAGACAATAGTACAGCTGAAGTAAGCACACCTTCTTCAGTAAACAGTACAGTTGAAGATACTGAAGTTTAAAGAGAGAAAATATGTTTGATGAAATACAATTTGATAAAATAAATAGATTACCAAAGTATCTTTTTGCAGAGATCAATGATCTAAAGATGCGATTAAGACGTGAGGGGGAGGATATCATAGATTTTTCTATGGGGAATCCGGATGCCCCTACACCACAGCCTATCATTGATAAACTTTGTGAAACAGCGCAGAAACCAAAAACACATGGCTATTCTGCAAGTAAAGGGATCTATAAACTGCGTCTGGCCATGAGTAAATGGTATAAACGAAAGTATAGCGTTGATCTTGATCCAGATACAGAGATCGTTGCAACTATGGGAAGTAAAGAGGGCTATGTACACTTGGTACAGGCTATTTCAAACCCGGGTGATGTGGCGATTGTACCTGATCCAACCTATCCTATCCACTCTCAGGCATTTATATTGGCAGGTGCAAATGTTGAGAAAATGCAATTGATCTTTGATGAAGAGACATTTGAAGTAGATGAAGATAAATTTTTGGCAGATGTGGAAGAACACTTAGACAACTCTATACCTAAAGCAAAATTCTTGGTGGTGAACTTTCCTCACAATCCAACCACAGCAACGGTGACCCCAGAGTTTTACCAAAAACTTGTGGCCCTTGCAAAAGAGAAACGTTTTTATATCATTTCAGACATCGCTTATGCAGATATTACTTTTGATGGTTACAAAACACCTTCCATCATGGAAGTAGAAGGTGCAAAAGATGTGGCAGTTGAAGCCTATACCCTTTCCAAGTCATACAATATGGCAGGGTGGAGAGTAGGGTTCATTGTGGGGAATAAAAAACTCATAGGGGCACTACAAAGTATCAAGTCTTGGTTGGACTACGGTATGTTCACACCGATACAAGTGGCGGCAACCGTAGCACTTGATGAACATCATAACATTCCAGAGGATGAGATCATACCGCGGTATCAAAAACGTCGTGACGTGATGCTTGAGTCCTTTGCAAATGCGGGCTGGAAAATGGGTAAACCCAATGCTTCCATGTTTATTTGGGGTAAAATCCCTGAAGTGGCACGTGACATGGGTTCTCTTGAATTTTCAAAACAGCTTTTACTGAAAGCCGGTGTGGCAGTAAGTCCTGGTATCGGCTTTGGCAAATATGGAGATGAATATGTACGTATTGCACTCATAGAAAATGAAAAACGTATCCGTCAGGCCGCAAAAAATATTAAGAAGTTTTTAAAAGAGCTTGAAGAGGGAAAAAAATAATATGGTAAAGATAGGAATATTGGGTGTTGGTACAGTAGGTACCAGTGTTGCAAAAATACTTGAAGAAAATGCAGATATTATCGAAGCCAGAGCAGGCAAAAAGATTGTTGTAAAATCGGGTGTGGTTAAAAATATTAACAAAGACAGAGGGGTAAGTATCAAGATCTCTGACAACCCTTTGGATGTTGTGGATGACCCTGAGATAGACATTGTGGTAGAGCTTATGGGCGGGGTGGATGAACCCTATGCTTTGGTTAAAAAAGCACTGGAAAACGGTAAAGCCGTGGTGACAGCAAACAAAGCGTTACTTGCCTACCATCGCTATGAACTGCAAGAGATAGCCGGAGATATCCCTCTCATGTATGAAGCGAGTACAGCTGGTGGCATACCGATCATTGGTGCCTTGCGTAATGGTCTTTCTGCCAACCACATTGACTCTATACAGGGGATCATGAACGGTACCTGTAACTACATGCTTACGAACATGATAAACAATGGGGCTTTGTATGATGACATTCTCAAAGAGTCACAGGAACTTGGCTATGCAGAAGCGGACCCTACCTTTGATGTAGGTGGTTTTGATGCTTCTCACAAGTTACTTATTTTAGCAAGTATTGCGTATGGTATTGATGCAAAACCGGAAGATATCCTCATTGAAGGTATAGAAAATATCACCCAGACTGATGTAGATTTTGCCAAAGAGTTTGGGTATGAGATCAAGTCTTTGGGTATCGCTAAAAAAGTAGGGAATGGTGTAGAACTTAGAGTACATGCCACTATGATCCCGAGTGAAAGTATGATCGCCAAAGTAGATGGTGTGATGAATGCCGTTACTGTTGTAGGTGACCGTGTTGGTGAAACCATGTATTATGGACCAGGTGCCGGCGGTGATGCGACAGCTTCAGCTGTCATCTCTGACATTGTTGACATCGTGCGTGGAAACCAGGGGCCGATGCTTGGGTATAAAAAAGGTTTGGAAAGCGGATTAAAGCTACTCTCTAAAGATGATATCTCAACACAGTATTATATTCGCTTGGAAGTAGAAGACCATAGCGGGGTGCTTGCTGCCATTACTTCTTCTTTGGAAGAGTTTGGTATCTCCATAGAATCTATGCTCCAGAAGCCAACCCAAGATGAAGCCATAGCCACACTGCTTTTTACAACACATACCTGTAAAGAGAAGAAGATGCAAGAAGCCATTACGGCATTGGGTAAACTAGATGTGGTGTCTGGTGAGATCGCTATGATGAGAATTGAGAAGTAAAAGGAGTTAAAATGGCAAAAGACCACTATTTTGATATAACTGCAAAGCTGGATATGATGGAGATGAAAAATGCTATCGTCATGGCAGAGAAAGAGGTAGCAAACCGCTTTGATTTTAAAGGTATAAAAGCAGAGATAAACTTTAATGAAGCAGGGAAAACACTCTCTCTTTCTTCATCTACAGATGCTAAAATAGATGCTTTGAAAGATATACTTATCTCTAAATTGATCAAACGAAACATTGCAGGTAA
>DQVY01000010.1 GCA_015661535.1 Sulfurovum sp.
TTCAGGTGCGGTGGTAGTTCAGTTGGTTAGAATACCTGCCTGTCACGCAGGGGGTCGCGAGTTCGAGTCTCGTCCACCGCGCCATTTTTTTAAAACAATCATTTATTTGATAAGAAATTCAAAAACAATCACACATTTTTTAATTTAAGCTATCTTCCAAGAATATAATTTTATCGTCCAATATAAGTGCAACAGCATGAAGCTATTGAACGAGAAATATCCTACTTCGTCAAACTATTCACAGCCTTAATGATCTTGTCATAGTTAGGTTCGTTCGTGATCTCTGGTACCACTTCTTTATAAGTGATGGTACCATCTGTATCCACCACATAAATGACTCTTCCAAAAAATCCTTCTAAAAATGCTGGTGCAGAAATAGTCGCTCCGTACCTTAATGCATGATTTGCATCTTTATAGTCTGAAACTGTATTTACATTTGTGATCTTATTACTGTTACAAAATCTACCTATAGCAAAAGGTAAATCTTTTGAGACTATTTTCACAACTACATTTTTCATCTTGGATATTTTTTCATTAAAAGCGATTGTTTCTAATTTACAGACACCGGTATCGAATGAAGGTATAAAGGCGATTACCTGAACCTTGTCACTGGGACCTCCCACAGCCTCTTCTATGAAATCCTTATTGACCACGGTAAATACAGGTGCCTTTTGACCAATTTTTAAACCATTGCTGTTTAAGGTGACCTTGTCACCTTTAAATGAAACTGTTGTTGCCAATAATGACGATGTTAACAATGCAAATACCAATAACTTTTTCATGACTACCCTTTCTGATGCTTAAACTATCTCATTTTAACATAAATAGCTATAACATTAGGAAAAGAATATCAGGAAATTCTTTGGCGTTCAGGAAAATTAATCTCTAAGTCTAATTCTCACAGATTCTTCGTGGGCAGTCAAACCTTCAGTATTTGCTATCAATGCACACTGCCCTCCTATCTCTTCCATACCTTTTTTAGACATAGAGATAATAGATGACTTTTTCAAGAAATTGTCCACAGATAGTGGTGAATAGAACTTTGCTGTCCCACCGGTAGGGAGCGTATGGTTTGGTCCTGCAACATAGTCACCTATTGGTTCTGGTGTCATTTCACCTAAGAAGATAGCACCGGCATGTCTAATATCATCTAAAAGACTCATAGGGTCTTTGGTCACTACTTCTAAGTGTTCCGGGGCTATCTCATTCATTAGATCGATAGCTTCTTCCATTGTAGAAGTCACAATAATGGCGCCGCGTTCGTCAATAGACTTTCGGGCGATCGTTTCACGACTTAATGTTTTTAAGTACATTTCCACTTTGTCAGAGACTTTATTTGCAAGTTCACTGTCGGTAGTAATGAGTATAGAAGATGCCATTTCATCATGTTCAGCTTGAGAAAGCAAATCAATTGCCAGGTAGTCTTCTCTTGCTGTTTCATCTGCAAGTATACCTATCTCTGAAGGACCGGCTATCATATCGATATTTACTTCTCCATAGACTAGCTTTTTCGCTGTTGCTACAAAAATATTTCCAGGACCGGTAATCACATGCACTTTGGGTATGGTTTCTGTACCATATGCCATCGCACCAATGGCAGAAGCACCGCCAACACGGAACACTTGTGTTACTTTACACAAGTGACAGGCAGCCAGTAAAAGTTCATTGAGCTCATTGTCCGGTGCAGGTGTACACACAACAATCTCTTTTACCCCTGCAACCTGTGCAGGAATAACATTCATCAAAAGTGAAGAAGGATAGGCAGCTTTCCCCCCGGGAATGTATAAACCTGCTCTGTCTACTGCTGTCACTTTTTGTCCTAAAACAGTACCATTCTCTTCTGTTTCCATCCACGTTTTAGGCATAAGCTTTTGGTGATAAGCCTCGATGCGGTCATAGGCAAGGTGTAAGGCATTACGCAATTCAGGATCTATGTTATCATAGGCTTTTGCCATATCTTCTGTTGAAACCAGCAATTCTGCATCATCTTTAGGTTCCCAACGGTCAAA
>DQVY01000172.1 GCA_015661535.1 Sulfurovum sp.
CCCTGTAGCTATCGTCCATGAAAGTAGCCGCATTAAAGAAGAAGATGCGCTTCGCTATTTTAAAGAAAACTATCTACTCGATGAAGAAGGTCTCAGTTTTGAAGACTACCCGCGTGATGACCTGGAGAATCTAGCCTATCATTTTCCAAAATATATTCAATGTGCAGGCTACATCCTTGGACGAGATAAAAAAATACTTGAACCCACTTTTGCCAACAAGTTTACACATGACTACTGGAAAAAGATACAAAGTATCGAGGGCTTGGAAGCCGTCATAGAGATTTCTGCACTCACTGCAGAAACATCTGCCTGTGAGGCTGAAGATGCTTTACGTGCTATTATTCGTAAGCGTAAAGAAGTGCATCAGTTAAAGAAAATATCCTTTGTATGGATCGTAGAGATCCTTGGCGAGAATACGCATATAGATACTGTGATGAAACACTATTTTGAAAAAGATGTCATTAGCGTGAAAAATGGAAGAAAGACTTACTATGTAGGATGGAGTACACCTTTACAAAAAATCAATATGCGGTATTTTGTTTGTCCGCCTGAATAAACTAGATACCTTTGTATCTAGTTTATAACTTTATAGTTTACACTCTCCAAGTTCAACTTCTCTATACTCCACATCCATCAAAGTACATGCTCTTTTCATAATGCCTTCTTGAGTAAAGCCAAACTTTTCAAAGAGTAAATCTGCAGGTGCGGAAGCACCAAAACTTTCCATGCCCAGTACATCATCTGCGTAGCGGTAGTACTCTGTAGCAGTCGCCGCTTCAACAGCCAGCACTTTTGTATTAGGGTTTATGACCCTTGCTTTGTAGGCTGTATTTTGTTCGTTAAAGAGGTCAAGACAAGGTACAGAGACTACGTTTGCTTTTATGCCTAGAGGTGCAAGGTAACAGGCAGCTTTTAGACATGGCATGAGTTCTGAACCACTAGCCATAAGTGTGAGTGTTGCGTCTTCTCTTTCTTTGACCAAGTAGGCACCTTTGCTTACTTCTCCAAAGTCACGTTTTGGCTTGAGTGTTTTAAGCTTTTGACGAGAAAGTACAAAACCATGTGGTGCAGTTTTCATGCTTAGTGCTGTCTTCCATGCTTCTACATTTTCTGTCGCGTCTGCCGGTCTCCATACATAGAAGTTTGGCAAGGCTCTAAACTGACTAAGCTGCTCTATAGGCTCATGGGTTGGGCCATCTTCACCTACACCGATGCTGTCGTGTGTCCATACAAAAAAGTTTTGTATTTTACTGAGTGACGCGATACGAGCAGCAGGTTTTAAGTAGTCTGAAAAGATGAAGAACGTCGCATTGAACGGTATGGTTGTACCATAAATGGCCATTGCATTGGTCATCGCGGCCATAGAGTGCTCACGTATACCAAAGTGCATATTACGCCCTTTAGGGAAGTCTCCCAGGTCTTTCAAATCTGTTTTATTTGAAGGTGCAAGGTCTGCTGAGCCCCCTAAGAAAGAAGGGATCGCTTTTGCAATGGCATTGAGTATCTTACCATTTGAATCTCTTGTTGCCATCTCTTTATCGTTAGAAAAATCTGGAAAACAAATGCTTGAGAAATCTGGATTTTGTAATTTTTCAAGTGCAATATTCTGCTCTACCAATGGTGCTTCTTTTTGTCTATGGATCCACTCTTTTTCGGCAAGTTCACCTTTTTCTATAGCACATCTAAAACGAAGCAGTACATCTTCAGGTATAGCAAAATGCTCCTCAGGGTTAAAGCCCTCTTTTGTTTTAGACTCTGCAATGATCTTTTCACCAAGAGGTGCACCATGCGTATGGTGTGTCCCTTCTAACTCTCCTGCTCCCCTGCCGATGATCGTATTGGCAATGATGATCGTTGGCTTTGTAGCTGTTTTTACTTCATCCAACACTTTTTCAATGTCATCATAACAGTGACCGTTTATCTTCTTCACATCCCAGTTTTGTGCTTCAAAACGTTTTGCAACATCTTCACTCCAGGCAATGCTTGTATCTCCTTCAATAGTGATACAGTTTGAATCATAGATCAATACAAGATCTTCAAGTCCCAAGTGTCCTGCCAAAGCACAGGCTTCGTAAGAGATACCTTCTTGCAAGTCCCCATCACCACAAAGACAATAGACCTTATGGTCGATAAGTTCACAGGTCTCTGAGTTGACCTGGTTTTTGGTATAGGCTTCTGCCATAGCAAAACCAACCGCATTGGCGATCCCCTGCCCTAATGGTCCTGTAGTGATCTCTATACCTTCGGTGTGTCCGTACTCTGGATGTCCCGGTGTTTTAGAATCAAGTTGACGAAAATTTTTCAGATCATCCACACTCACACCATAGCCCCAAAGGTGTAAAAGTGAGTAGATCAGTGCAGAACCATGTCCTCCTGAAAATACCAAACGGTCACGGTTCAACCATGTTGGGTTTTTAGGATTGTGGATGAGTTTTTCAGAAAGCACTACGGCGATGTCTGCCAGTCCCATAGGTGCACCGGGGTGTCCTGAATTTGCTTTTTGCACCATATCTGCTGCTAAAAATCGAATGGTATTTGCCATTTTTCTACGCATTTTGTTCTGCTCTGTCATTATTGCCATATTATTTCCTTGAAGTTTCTGTCTTTTAATGTTCGATAAAATCGAACAAATATATTATTGATGCCTATACAAATATTTTGTTATTAGGGGTCGTAAAGCTTCTTGAAGCTTCTCATCAAACGTTTCAAATCGTCTTTGTAAATCTTTTGCCAAGTCATCTGCCTCTTCTATACTTTTCTCAAGTCCTAAAAGATTTATAAAGCTATTTTTATCACCATCGTTTCCTGTGGGTTTACCTGCCTCTTCTTCACTCTGTGTCTCATCTATAATATCATCTTGTATCTGAAACAAAAGCCCAAAGTCAATACCAAAGTCATACAGTGCTTTTTGCATCTTTGCATCTAACCCTGCAATGACTGCTCCCATCTGTAATGAAGCAGCTATAAGTTTGGCGGTCTTGTTGGTATGCAGTACTTTAATTTGCTCTATATCAAGGGGTTTATTTTCAAAATAACAGTCTATCGCCTGTCCTAAAACCATCCCTTGTCCCCCGCCATTTTGTGCAAGGAGCATGACCAGTTTTATTTTAATATCTTCTCGTAAAGGTGCTTTAGAAATGCACAAAAAAGCATCTGTATTGAGTGCATCCGCTGCAAGTATAGCTGTGACTTCATCATAACGTTTGTGCAAGGTTTTATGTCCTCTTCGCAGGTCTGCATCATCCATAGCAGGGAGGTCATCGTGTATAAGAGAATAGGTATGAAACATTTCGAGTGCCAGTGCTACGGGAAGTGCGCTATTGTAAAGCATAGGTTCATAGACATCAACAATACTTAAAAGCAACATCGGACGAAAACGTTTCCCTCCAGCCTTGAGCATATCACCCAGTGCAGCTTCATATACGGGGTGAAAGCTTGCTGCTTTAGGTAAATTTTCATTTAAATATGTTTCAAATCTTTGCATAAGCACTCTTTTATTAAATTGTAGAATTATATCTAATTAGGCTAAAATATGCTCATGAAAATGAAACAACGCACAATTATCCGCTGGCTTAAACGTATCGCTGTCATTATGACTATTCTGATCTGGGTTTATGTCATCTACAGCTTCCTGAAAAACCCTGCACCTTTTTCAGAATTGGCCCTCTATTGTATGGGCTCTACGATGCTCATATTTACGCTCTTGTCTGCTGCATTCAAAGGATTGGAGTATTGGGAACAGCAACTGTAGGGTGCGTTTACAACGCACTCTATAGGAAATGTTTGGCGATAAATGTCAACTGCTGATCCATAGAAAGATTTTCTACATCTACTACCACATCTGCCAATTTTCTATAGGCTTTTTGCCGTTCTTCATAGAGGGTTTTAGCCTTTTTCTCATCAGCAAAAAGAGGACGTTTGGCCAATTTCTCTTTAGCATTCTTAGCGGTTTTTAAACGCTTATGTATCCACTCAAAGGAAGCATCAAGCAGTACGACTGTCCCTAATTTTTTCAAATTATTAACCTTATAAAATCCACCACCACAAGAGATAAAGGTACCTTTGACACACTTTTCTATCCAGTCTGCAGTGGCCTGCTCCTGGGCACGAAAATAGGCTTCACCTTTTTTTTCAAATATTTTTTTGACTTCTTTATTCTCTTTAGATTCTATCAGGTCATCTGTATCTATGATATAGGTACCGTATTTTTTAGTAAAAGCACGAGCAGTTGTGCCTTTGCCTACCCCCATGAAGCCAATAAGAATAATATTTTTTTTCAACGTTCAAACCATATTGTAACGGTCAATGATCTTCTTCAAACGTTTACGAAGATTTTTAAGTGCATCTATCGCATTGTCGCCATCTGCCATGAGTGATTCAAATTCGTCAAATTGTATTTTTGCTACCCATCCGATCTTTGTATGTCTTTTGATTCCCACAAAACGTACTTCTCCATAATGCTCTTTTGCCATTTTATAAATACGGTCTATTCTTTCATCTAAGGTTTTTGCTTCTTGACTCATTCTTGTCCTTTTATTAAAGTTTCTCTTTTTTTGGGCATAATTATAGCATAGCAACAAAAGAAATCTATAACAAAAGGATTACAAGATGGGAAATATACTCATAACAGGCATAAGTTCAGGTTTGGGAGAAGCTTTGGTTGAGGCCTATCTAGCCAAAGGAGATACTGTGTATAGCATAGGAAGGACCATGCCTCAAAAGTTTGATAGGAACCCCCATTTTTTCTTCTTTCCTTATGATCTCAGCGAAACATTTATGCTCCGCTCTACCCTCAAAGAGTATGTAGCCCATAAGTCCTTTAATACGGTCATACTCAATGCCGGTGTTTTAGGAGAGATACAAACACTGCAAAACACAGAACTTGAACACATTAAAGCCGTCATGGAAATAAACGTTTGGGCAAACAAAGAGCTTATTGACACGCTAGCAGAACATGCACAGTTTGTGGGACAGGTCATTGGTATCTCCTCCGGTGCAGCCGTGAATGGTTCAAAAGGATGGGGTGCCTATTCACTTTCAAAATCTGCACTCAATATGTTGCTTAAGGTCTATGCAAAAGAGTTGCCTGATATCCACTTTACAGCTCTCGCACCAGGTATCATAAAAACACCCATGACCAATAAGATCATATATGAAGTAGATGAACAAATTTTTCCTTCTGCAAAAGTACTAAAAGAGAGCTACATACTAAGCCCTCACGAGGCAGCACAAAACCTTGTGTCTCTTTTCCCTAAATTACTAAACTATGAAAGTGGAAGCTTTTTAGATGTAAGAACTATGGAATAGTCCATTTATTACTTTTTATTGAAAGTTATGATAAAATTTGAAAATGATAATAATAGGGGTCTTATAATGCTAAAGAAAAAAATACTATTGGGTATGTTTATATTGTTTACCCAACTTCACGCAACATCCAATACAACAAATAATGGATTTAACAGTGAAATGAGCCATGTTGTCGGAGGGGCAGTAGCAGGAGGGGCAGTCACTTATATTGTCGACCAATACTTTCCAGAATATGCGGAGCAAAGAGCCTTGCTTGGTTTTGCTATTCCTTCAATTGTCTATGCTGTAATTGAAGGGTATCATATTGCCCAAGATGGTAATGCAAAAGGGCAAATGTTGGACATATGGTCAAATACGCTTGGTGCTGCCGTAGGTGCTGCTCTCGTAGATGACTTTCTCTTAGCCCCCGTCATTAAAACTGCCCCCGATGGTACACAAAGTGTTGGGGTACAAGTTTCTCACTCTTTCTAATTACTGTCCCATCGATCTAAATGCTTTTTATAAAAATAACTTGCACTCTGATAGTAGGTAATCGCATTGAGTTCATCTTCTTCTAAAGGTTGGATCTCTTTGTATTTTACACCTCTTAGTGATTCTTTCATAATTTTATATTGTGTAACTGTTTTGTCAGAAGACAAAACAACTAACTTATTGTCTTTCATATAACCTAATTTCTGATAATTTCCAATAAATGCTCTTTCTTTAAAGTCTTCATCAAGCATATCTTCTCCATAAAATTTACTTTTATAACTCCAATTCATCAGGGAAAAGAGTGTTGGCATCAAATCTATCTGAGACGATATTTTACTGTTTACCTCAGGAGAAACTATGGCTGGTGCATACATCATAAGTGGTATTTTGTAACGCCATGTCGGTAAGGCATTTTTACCTGCACTCCCCCCGTTATGGTCAGCAACCACAATAAATATTGTATTGTCAAACCATGGTTTTTTCTCAGCATTTTTTAAAAATTTATCTATAGAAAAATCGGTATATTTCACTCCGCCATCTCTTCCGGTATGTGAAGGAATATCAATCTTTCCTTCCGGATAGGTATAGGGTCTGTGGTTTGAGGTAGTCATTATGAAATTGAAAAATGGCTTATTATTTTCATAACTTTTATCTGCTTCTTTCATTGAACGGGCAAATAGGTCTTCATCACAGACACCCCATACATTGGCAAAAGTGATCTCTTCATCACTTAAATCGGTCCTGTCGATAATATCAAATCCATTATGAGAGAAAAAACTGTTCATATTGTCAAAGTACCCATGTCCTGCGTAAATAAATTTACTCTCATACCCTTTCTCCCGGAAAATAAATCCTGCAGAAAACATACCATGATTGTCAGGTCTTTTTACAATACTTCTTCCCGGTGTAGGGGGAATAGATAGTGTAACTGCTTCCATACCACGTACTGTGCGTGTGCCTGTTGCATAAAAGTGGTCGAAAAAGAGTGACTTTTTGCTCAATGCATCCAAGTGGGGAGTAAGGTTCTTTTTGTCCCCATATATACCCATATATTCTGCACTGAGACTCTCCACCATGATCAACATCACATTATATTTTTTTTCTTCTCCCTCTTTGTTGATCATTTTTATTTTTTGAGCATTGAGTCCCGTCTGTTTTTCTAAATTTGACAAAACAATATTGATATCTTTACTCACATAAAACTCATCATAATCAAGCGTATTGTTCCTGAATGCAGAAAAAAGAGAATAAAATCCATTTTTGGCAAGTTCATTGTTATACTGATTGAGAGATACTTTTGTCAACTCCTGCTGATTGAAGATATTGAAAAGAGCAACAGGAATGAGGAGCCATATAAGTCCTGTTTTTAAACGCTGTGTAAAACTTTCATGTGCGTCAAACACTGTTTTAAATAGATGCGTTTTTTTCATCAATAGAAAAAAGAGTATCGTAGAGATTACAAATATAATACTCAAAAGAAGCGGTATAGGGTAAGATTCTAAAATGTTATGGATCACTTCATGGGTATAGACCAGATAGTCCACAGCGATAAAGTTAAACCTTTTACCAAATTCTTCCCAAAAGAACCATTCGGAAAACCCATTAAAAATAAGAATATACATCTGTATGAAAATAAACAATTTGACAATCAGTTGATGTATTTTACTGTTGAAAATTTTGTTAGGCACAACAATAAGATAGATCACATAAGGGATCACATAATAAAAGGATGCAACAAGATCATACAATAGCCCTACCCCATACACTTTCAAAAGAGAAAGTACTCCTAGATCTACTTCATTCAGGCTAGTAAAGAGTAATATAGTCCTGGTCACAAAACTGATAACAATAAAAATGCCTATCAGTAAAACGATCAATTTAAAACGTTTTGGGAAATATGTTTGTGTGTTATTCATAGATAGAAGTATACCCTGAGGATATAAATACAGCATAAAATCATAAAAAAAACCTTGGGTACTAGACGATTATCCTGTAACCTGCGCAATATAGACATACAAAAGTACAATCGTTAATGAGGCTGCAGCCATCATCCAGGTCGTTGCTATTAACATTCGACCCTGGTTAAACATTTTCCTGTATTTGTAAAGCAATACAGGAAAAACAACCAAAGCCAAGAACACAGGAAAATACATGATTGGACTGACATCATATTGATCTATTGCATACTGTACAGCCAAAAAAGAGGTATAGACAAAAATGTATACTATAGAAAGCACAATCATCTGCGCGATCATAAAAATTATTTTTGCACCTGCCTGGTTTGTTTTGTCATTGTAATATTCCATTTTCATTACCCTTTATCTGATAACAGTACAGTTTTTATGGCTTCAACGAGCGCTTCTTTTTCAAGCGTACGTATTTTTGTATCATAGCTCTCAAAATCCAAACCTTTTTTAGAGATCTCTTTTTGCAAAACGATCTCCCCTCCGTCAAGCTCAGAACTTACATAATGTACAGAAACGCCTCCTATTGGGAAACTATCATTATATGATTTTTCAATGGCATGCAAGCCTTTATGTCTGGGCAACAAAGAAGGATGTAAATTGATACTTGTAATAGTGTCGGTAAACACAGGGGTTAAGATACGCATAAATCCGGCAAGAATGGTTAGGTCGGGGGCATACTTTTTTAAACACTCTACCACTACCCTGTCAAACGCTTCTCTGCTAATATACTTTTTTGAATCTATCACTTCAAGAGGAATGCCGGCAGCTTTGGCTATTTCTATACCTTGAGCATTGGGGTTATTTGTAAGTGCCAGCACTACGTCAATCTCTTTTTTGTGTAAAGTCTTCACAATATGGGCAAAGTTTGAGCCCTTACCGGAAAATAAAACGGCTATTTTTTTACGATTCTCCATTGAGTGGCTCACTACATTGAATTTTAATTCTTATCATAATTGCATTGTATCCAATGGTCGATTATATCGACCCTACGGTTTTTAAGATTATATATTTTGCATCTTTTTGGTGGGCATAAATGCACCACCCTACAAGAAAATAGTATTTTGATGGCTGTAGGGTGGACTTTTATCGGAGTGTATCCCTTTAGGGGTAAGCCCACCTTTTAAACCTCAAGTCGTGTAATCTCTTCGATAATATCTGTCGGTAACATCGCATACGATGCTCCCTCATAATTATTTGCAGCTATCACTAATGCCAAAGAGGCATGTATCGCTGCGTCTATACCTGTATACCCTTGTGCAAGCAAAGAGACAATGAGACCAGAAAGAACATCTCCCGAACCTCCTTTGCTTAACTTCGCACAACCCAGAGGATTAATATAGAGTTGTTCTTCTTGCATAATGAGTGTATTGGCACCTTTTAAAAGTAAGGTCACATGAGGGTACCTCGCATTGAACATACGAACCATGTCAAAACGTTTAGACTGCACCTGCATGACAGTGAGTTGTTCTCCGGTAAGTATCTTCCACATACTGACAAATTCTTTAGGGTGCGGGGTAATAACGATTTCTCTCTCTTTTTGATCAAGAATAGTCAAGATCTCTGCACTTAAGAAGCTGTCTGCATCCAGAACAATGGGTAAATGACTTTGCACAACATAGTGTTGTAAGAATTCACTCTCAAAATGGGCACCCAAGCCCATACCAATAGCCAAGGCAGAAGCATTGTCAGGAACAACCGTTGCATGCATAAGGTATTGCGGTGGTGAAATATGTTCATGCACAACCAAGGTACTTAGCCCTGCACCAAAAGAAGCAGAAGCCATACCTGCTATGATCCCTGCTCCCTCTTTTTCACCACAAAATATTGCAGCATGTCCAAAACTTCCTTTATGGCTGTTTTTTCTATTTCTCGAAGGTAACTTTATGTCCTGCTCTTCCAGTACACACACCTGACTCTGTCCACCATAGAACAGACTGCTTATCCCCAGATCTATACATTCTATCTTTCCTACAGCATCTTTGTTCTCATCTAGGTAGAGTGCTTCTGTTCTCGCACCCATAGTCAATGTCACATCTGCCATAAAAGCTATGGGCAGTAAACCTTTTTGTCCTACTCCTGTAGGTATATCACAGGCGATCTTATGTCCCTGCATACTATTGAGTTGATGGATGAGATGTATCACCTCTTCACTTAACGCTCTGTTCAAGCCGGCACCAAAAAGTGCATCCAGCACAACATCAACATTTTTTTCTTCATGTGAAAGTGTTTCACTTATTTTTATACCCAGGCTTTTGGCACGCTGCAACTGAAGGACTGCCATCTCAGAACCAACACCAAAAGGGATACAGAGCCTTACTTCATAATCACCATGAAGCTGTCTCGCCAAAGCAATACCGTCTGCCCCATTGTTCCCTTTCCCTGCCACAACAAGCAGTGATGTCCCTGACTTAAAATGTTTTCTAATGTAAGATGCTAATCCCGAAGCAGCATTCTCCATCAAAATATCTTCTGTCAATCCATAGGATGTATAACACTTTGCATCCAAAGTATCACAGGCTTCAAAAACTTTCTGCATACAAACTCCTTCTACTTTTTTAATTTTATCACAAATTCAAAGTATTTCGATATAATTCTGCACTTTATTGATATTTAGACGCTATAATAGTCTGAAAATTTCCAATAGGAAGGGGGTGCTTTTCGATGCCAGGAATTATTTTAACACAACGTGACTCTTTTGATGACGCTTACAGAAAATTCAAAAGACAATGTGACAGAAACCTTATCGTGACAGAAGCTAGAGCCAGACAACATCACGAAACAGAGACTGAAAAGAGAAAAAAAGAGAAAATTGCAACCCGCAAGAAAATCCTTAAAAAACTCTTCATGCTCAGAAGATACGAGTCTAGACTCTAATCTACTCTTTGCAGGACATACATTACTTGTCCTGCAAC
>DQVY01000092.1 GCA_015661535.1 Sulfurovum sp.
TAAATTCGTCTACCCCACTTAGTTGGGCTACTTTGAGCAGTGTTTCATCAGAGGCTACGGGTGCACGGTGGAGGATGTTATCTTTGACTGTACCCCTGAACAAAGAGACATCTTGACTCACATATCCAATGAAGTTACGCAGCCGTGCAGGGTCGATCTGTGCAATGTCAATATCATCGATGAGTATGGCACCTTCATCGGGGTCATAGAGTTTTAAGATGAGCTTTTCAATGGTACTTTTGCCTGAACCTATACGCCCTATGATGCCGACATGTTCTCCAGGAAGTATGGTAAAAGAGACATCTTTGAGTGCAGGTACTTCACTCTCTGGGTAGCTAAATGTCACATTTCTGAATTCGATCTTGCCTTTAAAGCTGTCCCGTTCGATGAAATGCTGGTCTTCCATCCTCTCCATAGGCTGGGAAGTGATGGTGTTGATGACCTCATAGGCTGACTTGGCATCACTGTAGTTGGTGAGGAGTGCTGCTACCTGACCCATAGGTGCGACCGTACGTGAAGCAAGTATGACGATACCAATAAGCCCTCCCATGGTAAGTTCCAACTCTTTGATGAGATAGACACCATAAATGACGATAAACACAGTGGTAAGCTGCACAAAAAGTCCGGTAATGGTAGGTACGGAAGCAGAAAGCATACGTGAATGCAGGCTTTTTTGTGCTATCTCTCCTACACTCTCTTCCCAGTGCCACTGGACCTGTCCGGACATGCCTTGTGTTTTGATGGTCTCTATGTTTTGTAAAGACTCAATGAGTATGCCGTTCTTTCTAGCAGACGCTTCATGGGTACTCTCGATGCTTCTCTCTAAAGGTTTACGAATGATGAGGGCATAGAGTAGAATGAAACACATCATGGTGATGGGTATAAAGACCACAGCACCCCCAATGTAGTAGATGACCAAGAGGAAAATAACAGCAAAAGGAAGGTCAATGAGCAGTGCCATGGTAGAGTTGGTCAAAAAAGAACGAATGGCATCAAAATCTTTGATGTTAGAGGCAAAAGAGCCTACAGATTTGGGGTGAAAAGCCATTTTCAGGTTAAGTACTTTTTCAAAAATGATGGAGGACATGACCACATCACTCTTCTTTGCGGCTATCTCCAGCATGCGTGTTCTAAAAAACTTTAAAAAACCATCAAGAATGTAGACGGTAATGACCCCAATGGCAAAGACCATGAGGGTTTCTGTTGCATTGTTGGGGATGACCCTGTCATAGACATTCATCGTAAAAAGAGGGGAGGCCAAGACAAAGAGGTTGACAAGCAGTGAGGCAAGCAGTACATCTTTGTAGATGGGCCAGGAGAGTTTGAGGGTGTCCCAAAACCAGTGTTTTTTGTGTTGTTTGTGTACAAAAGTCGCTTGTGCCTCTCTCTCAATCTCTTGTTTGAGTAGAAAAGCGTAGCCAAGGTACTCTTCTTCCAAGGATTCAAGAGACACCCACTCTTCCAAAGGGGTCTCACCGGGGTAGATGACCTTGACCTCGCTTCGGTCATCATTGAAGGCTTCGAGAATACAGGACTGTCCATGGGCAAGGAGTAAAATAAGCGGCAGGTGTAAGGCTAAAATACTTTTTAGGTCTCTCTCGATCAACGTACTTTTAAAACCGGCACGTTTGCTGGCTTTAGAAAAAAGTATGTTGGCTTGGGAAAAAGAGAGCAGGTCCGGAGATGATGCACCTTGGGCCAAGGGCAAACCTGCTGTTAGTGTTTCGAGGGAAACAGACTTCGCATAACGTGAGGTAAAAAGACTCAATGTTTGAAGAAGTATAGTGGATCTGATATGATCTGATTGTTTCATCTGCAATCCTCTTATGTAATGAGCTAATATTATAGCATAGTAACATTTGGAAACCGTAGTTATGGAAGGTGGGCTCAAGAGCACACCCTACGGCAGACACCACTCTACAGCTAAGTAGTGTTATAATAAAACATGAATTATAAGACACTCTATGAGAAGACCAAAAATCTCTCTTTGCTGCTGGTAGAAGACTATGAACCTTTGCGAAATGATATGGCAGAGGTACTGGAAGATTTGTTTAAAACGGTGGTAGTGGCATCTAATGGGGTGGAGGCTTTGAAGCTCTATAGGGCTTATGCACAAGAGCATAGTAAAGATATAGACATTGTCATTTCTGATATTGTGATGCCCTATATGAATGGGGTGGATCTTTGTGAAATTTTGCGTAAAGAAAATGAAGCGCAGCCTATTATCATTTTGTCTGCGTATACGGACAGTGAATACCTTTTGAGACTGATCAATCTTGGTATTGCGCAATTTATCAATAAACCTATCGAGCAGGATGAGCTGCTGGAAACACTCTATGCTGTTTCGGAAAAACTACAAGTAAAAGAACCGCAGACTGAGCAAAGACGATTTGTTGCGTTGGGAGATGATATAGAGTGGGACACCCAGAGACAGATGTTGTTACGAGAGCAACTACCTGTTTCTATGACGCGTCATGAGGGTATTGTGATTCAGCTTTTTGTGGAGAAGAGTGAGCAAGTATGTACTCCTGAAGAGATCATGCACTATTTTTATTTGCAGGGGATCGACCTGGATGAAAAAAATATTCGTAATTTGGTCTTTAGACTGCGTAAAAAACTGCCCAAAA
>DQVY01000265.1 GCA_015661535.1 Sulfurovum sp.
GAAGAAACATAAAATACACACCCAATACACACGCAAGTTCTATACTTACCATAAATTGTTACTTAATGAAGGTGATGCTATGTATGATACATTTACACATTTTGGAGAGCTTTATAAGCATTTAGAGAGCAGTTCAGACAAAAAAGACTTTTTACACCATAAACATAATGGTACCTGGCAAACATACTCTAAAGAGACTTTTTTAGAGTCCATCCGTTACCTGACACTGGCATTTGATGCACATGGATGGAAAGGTAAACAAGTTGCTATTGCTGTATCTCCCTCTGCTCATTGGCTTATGTTTGACTATGCACTGATGCTTTGCGGTGCTGTTTCTGTACCTCTTTTTACCAATATCTCTTCAAAGAATTTACATTTTGAATTTTTGGATGCCTCCATGCGTACGGCATTTATAGAAACGGATAGACAAAAAGACCTTATCTCTCAAGTCGACAAAGATATAGAAGTGGTCTTTATAGAAAATGTCAGCGGATATAAGTCTCTAGAAGACTTTAGAAAAGAAGGTCGGGAAATACATAGATCAGACCCCATGCTTTTTGATACAATTCTTGGGCGTATTAAACCTCATCATTTAGCAACCATTGTCTACACATCAGGTACTTCGGGAACACCAAAAGGGGTAGAGCTTAGCCATGCAAACCTTATATCTCAGATACATGCCACTGCAGAGAACTATCATTTTGACAAAAAGGAAGATATTGCTTTTTCATTCTTGCCTTTAGCCCATATATTTGAGCGTATGGTGATGCATTTTTACCTCTCTCGTGAACTTAGCGTTTATTTTGCAGATGATGTGAAAAATGTTGGAGTACTCCTCAAAGAAGTAAATCCTACAGTGATGACCGTCGTGCCGAGACTTTTGGAAAAAGTATTTTTCAAGATGAAGTTAAAAGCAATGGAAGGAAGTTTTATCAAAAAGGCTTTGGTAAAGTATGCGTTTCATAGAGCCGTTACAAAAGACCCCTATGCGCCCAAAGGCATAGTAGATAAATTACTAGATACTATCGTCTATAAAAAGCTTAGACCTGCGCTAGGTTCTCGTATGCATATGATGATATCCGGTGGTGCGGCTTTACCAGATGCCCTATACAAATTCTACCTAAACATTGGTACACCAATTTACCAGGGTTATGGACAAACTGAAAGCAGTCCGGTCATTGCTGCTAACACTCCTGAAGAGAATAAAATAGGTACAGTAGGTAAACCTTTCCCTCATATAAAAGTAATGCTAAGCCCTGAAAATGAACTTCTTGTCAAAGGTCCAAATGTGATGTTAGGCTATCATAATAACAAAGAGGCTACAGAGAAGACCATAGATAAAGAAGGTTGGTTACATACAGGTGATCTAGCCACTATAGATGATGAAGGTTACGTGAGTATCACCGGACGGACCAAAGAGCTGCTTAAAACCTCTACCTGGGAGTATATCACTGCTGTGTATATAGAACAGAAACTCACAAGCAACGGCTGGTTCGAGCAGGCTCTTGTGGTAGGAGATGGCAAACCTTATGTTACCACACTGCTTTTCATAGAGCATGAGTTCTTAGGTAGGCTGGCCACTTCTATGAATACCACCGCCCTTAAAGCCCTGGAGTCCGACAAATTCAAAGCCATGACAGGAAAGTTCATATCCAAACTAAACAAAAAACTAAACCATTGGGAAAAAATACGAGAGTACAGAGTCATTGCAGATGAACTCAGCATAGAAAAGGGCGACCTCACACCTTCTATGAAACTGGCTAAAAACCATTTGATGGATGTGTATGAGGATGAGATAGAAGGGATGTATGCAGAGCAAGTTTGACTTGATGGAAATATACATCAATACATAAAACAAGGCAATTTGCTATAATAGGGCATGAATGCATCATTATATAACATTTTACTCTCGGATCTTTTATGGGTATGTATACCTGTTGCTTTTGTAGTAATGATTTATGTACGCTGGACTGCAGATAAAGCTACGCTTTTTTATGCTCTTTTTAGAATGCTTATACAGTTGGTTTTGATCGGGTATGTTTTAACCTATATATTTGATGCCAGATCTCCTTATCTTGTCATTATCATACTATCAGTGATGCTTATTGCTGCGAGTGTTATTGCCATGCGTCCGCTTAAAAAAGCTGAAAAATCACTTTACATTCATGCCTTTATCTCTATCTTGACAGGAGGACTTTTTACTTTAATGATGGTTGTTTTTGGTGTACTTGATCTAAACCCATGGTATGAACCCCGGTTTCTTATACCTATAGCAGGAATGATATTTGCAAATTCTATGAATGCTGTGAGTATAGCAGCTGAAAGGTTTGAAAGTGAATTCGGTCGTGGCAGCTCCTATATTGAGGCTAGGGCAACATCCTATAAAGCAGCACTTATCCCGATCATCAATGCCTTGTTCGCTGTAGGGCTTGTATCTCTCCCCGGAATGATGACAGGACAGATACTGTCAGGGGTTGATCCGCTCATTGCTGTACGCTATCAAATGATGGTGATGTTAATGATATTGGGGTCTGCAGGTATCTCAGTAGCGATCTATTTATGGCTTTTGTCTAAGGAGTCATAGCCATAGTTTCATTAGCGTTTCCACACCCAATCCACACACAAGATCCTATACTATGCTAAATAGTCTCAAAGGATCATACCATGAAGACAGAAACTACAGTAAATAAAGATCAAAAAGAACGTATCGCGATAGTATCAGGACTACGTACACCTATGGCCAGGGCAGGAGGGAAATTTGCCCGTATGCAGGCAGATACTTTGGGAGCTGCGCTTTTTCGTGAACTTATGATGCAAAGTCCTGTGCCCATCAATGAAGTGGACGAAGTGATCATAGGGAATGTGGCACAGCCTATACATGCTGCGAACATTGCCAGGGTGATAGCTTTACGTGCAGGTTTTCCAGAAGCGACACCAGCCCTTACGGTACACCGTAACTGTGCTTCGGGTATGGAGTCCATTACTACTGCAGTGGCTCGTATGTATGCAGGTGAAGGCAAGGTTTATGTTTGTGGTGGGGTGGAGTCTATGTCTAACATTCCTTTGGTTTACAGTGAAAAAATGACAAGACTTTTTACAAAACTCGCAGCTTCAAAAACTGCTTTAGACAAAGTACGTACATTATTGGGCTTTAGACCAAGTTTTTTGAAACCCATAGTAGGATTGATGTCCGGACTTACTGACCCTGTGAGTGGCTTGATCATGGGTAACACGGCAGAAGTACTCGCACAGGACTTTGGCATAAGCAGAGAGGAGCAAGATACCTTTGCTTTGGAGAGTCACGAAAAAGCATCTAGGGCTAAAGAGAGTGGACGTTTTGCAAAAGAGAGTATGGAAATGGTATATGATGAACACAGAGGTAAATACCTTGACTTCGATGACGGCATACGTGAGAGCCAAACCTTAGCTAAACTGGCACGCTTACGCCCATTTTTTGACCGTAAAAATGGTACCGTCACCGCAGGGAACTCCTCTCAGATCACCGATGCCGCTGCAGGTGTGGTGCTGATGAGTGAGAGTGAAGCCAAGAAGCGTGGCTTAGAACCTCTCGGGTATTTGAGAGATTACGCCTATGCAGGATGTGAACCTAAACGTATGGGCTTGGGTCCCGTCTTTGCAACACATAAGCTCTTTAAGCAAACAGGGCTAAGTATGGATGACATAGAGATCATGGAGATCAATGAAGCCTTTGCGGCACAGGTCATTGCTTGTGAGAGAGCATTTGCCTCAGCAGCGTTTGCCAAAGCGTACTTGGGACAAGACAAAGCATTAGGTGCCATAGATCCAAACATACTCAATGTTAATGGAGGAGCAGTAGCTCTTGGTCATCCTGTGGGTATGACGGGTACACGTTTGGTCATTACTGTGTTACATGAACTTCGAGAAAGAGGCTTGCAGAGAGGGTTGGCAACCTTATGTATAGGTGGTGGGCAAGGTGCTGTAGTACTACTGGAGGTAGAGTGATGAAAAATACATATTTTAATTTAACTGTAGATAATAGAGGTATCGCTACTTTAATGTTCGATACCCCTAAAAGCAGTGTCAATGTACTCTGTTTTGATGCCTTGTATGAACTGCAGGAGCATA
>DQVY01000130.1 GCA_015661535.1 Sulfurovum sp.
ACCTCAAAAAAATTATACAATTTATAGCAAATCTATTAATAATTGATTAACATCATCAAAATTATCCATTAATTATGTGATACTTACGGTACATTAAAAAAAAGGACGGAAAATGAAAAAAATAGTATTTCTATCAGCAGTAGCTGCGACAATGGTCATGGCAGGCGGGGACATTGAGCCAGTGGTAGCAGAAGCACCTATGGTTGAAGACTTCTTGATCTTCTCGAACATTCAGGGGCATGGGCAAATTCGTCCAAGATATGAGTTTGTAGATACCGCTAATACGGTAGACAATGCAAATGCATATACCGCAAGAGCAACCTTAGCCATCCAGGCAGACCTCTTTCAAATTGATGGTTTATCTACCTATTTAGAGGGTACCGGTGTATTTGGTACGGGAGATTATTACTCTCTATCTGGACTTAGAAATGGAAATAATTTTAATGTCGTGGCAGATCCGACACAAGCACGTTTTACACAAGCCTATATTGACTACAAGTTTTCTGATACCCTTATTCGTGCCGGTCGTCAAGATGTCGACCTAGATAACCTTAGATTTATTGGTACGGTGGACTGGAGACAAATGCCACAAACCTATGATGCCGTAGCTGTGATCAATAATTCTATTGACGGGTTAAGTCTTTTAGGTGCGTATATTTGGCAGGTAAATACCATCTTTGATGCAGATACCATTAAACCAGTAGGTGATAAATTTAACACAAACTCTGCCATTCTCCATGCAGCATACACATTCATGCCAGAGTTAACCGTTACTGGATATGGGTACTTACTAGAAGACATTCATGACACTTGGGGCATTGCAGCAACAGGTAAAATAGGTGTTTCTGAGAATGCAAATGTCTCTTACCGTGCAGAATATGCCATTCAAAATGATCCTTCATTCACAGATCTAAATCCAAATGGTACGGCTGATGCAGACTACTACAACATTGAAGCAACACTAAACATGAGTGGTTTCCTTGCCGGAGCAAAGTATGAAGTACTCAGTGCAGGGAAAAATGCTAATGGTCCATTTACTACACCACTTGCCACACTGCATGCGCATAATGGTTGGGCCGACTTGTTCCTAGGAACACCAATAGACGGACTTGTAGATGCCAATGGTATGATCGGATACAAAGCAGCAGGTTTTGGTGTAGCAAAACTTATTTATCATGACTTCTCAAGTGATGTAAATGGTATTGATTACGGTACGGAGATTGATGCCTTGTATAAAAACAAGATCCCTGGTGTCAAAGGGCTTTCTGGTCTTATTAAGGGGGCATGGTACTCTGCAGATCAATTTTCTGTTGACAAAACCGTTGTATGGGCAATGTTAGATTATAAATTTTAAACCGTAGGGTGTTGTACTCCTACAACACCTTCCACAAAACAGTCAGTTAAAACACTCCTCTTTTTTAACATTGTCATTGGTGCCGTGAGGACACGGTCACCCTACATGGTTTTATGCTATAATTCCCAAAATATTACTATAAAGAAACACTATGTCAAAAAAACTACACATGGTCAGCCTTGGCTGTACCAAAAACCTTGTTGACTCCGAAGTCATGCTTGGCCGTCTTAAAGAGTATGAGATCACCGATGACAATACCGATGCCGATGTCATCATTGTCAATACCTGCGGCTTTATTGATGCAGCAAAAGAAGAGAGTATCAACACGGTACTGAACCTGCATGATGAGCGTAAAGAGAATTCTATTTTGGTGATGTCTGGTTGCTTGACAGAACGTTACAAAGAAGAACTCCAAAAGGACATGCCGGAGATCGACATTTTTACAGGGGTTGGTGACTATGAGAAGATAGACCAACTCATCGCTTCTAAACAGAGTACCTTTAGCCCTGAGGTCTATCTGGCAACGGAAACATCGGGCAGGGTCATTACAGGCTCTAACTACCATGCTTACATCAAAATAGCTGAAGGATGTAACCAGCAATGTTCATTTTGTGCCATACCCTCCTTTAAAGGAAAATTACATTCACGTTCACTCTCTTCCATTGTGAAAGAGGTAGAAAACCTTGTAACTCAAGGATTTTACGACTTCTCATTTATCTCTCAAGACTCTTCAAGTTACGGAAGAGATATGAAAATGTCAGATGGACTTGTAGCACTTATAGAGGGCATTGAAGCTATAGAGGGTGTACATTCTGCACGTATCTTATACCTTTACCCCAGTACCACCACCTTTGAACTTATAGACCGCATTGCAGACTCAAAGGTATTTCAAACCTATTATGACATGCCTATACAGCATATAGACAATCCTATGCTGAAGATCATGAAACGTGGTTTTGGAGAACGAAAAACCATAGAACTCTTAGCCCATATGAAGTCAAAACCCAATGCCTTCATTCGTACCTCTCTTATTGCCGGACACCCAGGTGAAAATGAAGCAAGTTTTGAGAAACTCTGTGACTTCATGAAAGCTTTTGAGTTTGACAGATTCAACACTTTCCACTACTCCAACGAAGAGACAACCTCTGCCTATACACTGGACCAGATCAGCCAAGAGGTCATTGACGAACGTGCTGTACTTCTAGGAGAAATAGCTGAAGAGTGTACCCAACTCTCTTTGGAAAACATGATAGGGAAAACAGTGACCATAGTCATAGACGGAGAAAGTGATGAACACGAATACCTACTCTCAGCAAGACCTTTACAATGGGCCGTAGACATAGACGGAGAGATCCTCATCAACGACACATCAGATCTACCAGTAGAGTACGGAAAAAGATATGAAGCAAAAGTAACTGAATTAGTAGGGACCCAACTTTTAGCAACACTTATTGAGTCTGTCTAACCACGAGCAGTGTGCTATTTTAATCATGCAAAGCGTATTCTGTCATTCCGAACACCCTTGAAAGCAAAGCGATTTAAGAGGAATGACGATTTTTTGCTTCATTTTTTCTAAAAAAATGAAGAGAGAAACAACGCCACGAGTTAAACCCAGAGGAAACAATGCTAAACATAGACACACAAAATCTAACGAATAAAAAAAACCTATTAGCATTCTCAGCAGGTATCGACTCCTCTGCTCTCTTTTTTCTACTCATAGAAAACTACATCCACTTCGACATCGCCATCGTAGACTACAACCTGCGAGAACAAAGCAAAGAAGAGGTAAAACACGCCAAAGCCTTGGCAAAAAAACACAAACTCTTTTGTCACAGCATACAGGCACCTGCCTTTGACAGCCATTTTGAAAAACAAGCAAGAGATTTCCGATATGAATTTTTTGACTCTTTGGTGACCATCGAAGGCTATGACAACATACTCACCGCACACCAGCTCAATGACCAATTTGAATGGATGCTCATGCGCTTCACCAAAGGGGCAGGTATTTCTGAATTGATTGGATTGGAAGAAGTAAGCAAACGTAAAAACTATACGCTGATCCGTCCCCTTCTCTCCTATAGTAAAGAGGAACTTTTACAATACCTAGACAAGAACCACTACCCTTATTTCGTAGATGCAAGCAACATGGATGAAAAGTATGAACGCAACAGATTTCGGAAAACCTTTTCAGATCCGCTTATAAAAGAATTTAAAGAAGGCATTAAACGCAGTTTTGACTACCTTAAAAAAGACAAAGCAGCGCTTGAAAGTGATTTTGAAACACAATACAGTGAAAAAGAGTTAAGGGTCATCAAACTACATACAATAACGGCAAAAGTGAAAGCTGTAGACCTTACGTTAAAAACATTAGGCTACATTCTTTCAGCTGCACAACGCCAAGAGGTAGAAAAAGAAACTTCACTGGTGATAGGTGGAGAATGGGCAATTGAAAT
>DQVY01000233.1 GCA_015661535.1 Sulfurovum sp.
ACAAGTTTATTATTATCGATAGTTAATAAATTTATCTATATATTTTAAAGGAGAATTCATGACAGATTATGCCGCTTTACTTAAAGAGTCAGGGCTTAAAGCAACCTTCCAGCGTATGAATATCCTTGAAAGTATTGAGCGTCAAGGACATATGTCTATTGATGCTATTTATGACAAAGTTGTAAAAATACATCCTTCTCTCTCTTTGGCTACAGTATATAAAAATATTATATTGATGGTGGAACAGGGAGTGCTTGTTGAAGTACCTATTACGGGTCAGAAGGCAAAGTATGAGTTAGTAAAGGATGATCATATTCATTTAGTTTGTACAGAGTGTGGTGAAGTAGAAGACAAGCCTCATGACAGTCGCGCTGATGCACTTTTTAATTCTATGACAAAGCATGAGAACTTTGTATTAAGTAAACAACAGATCAATCTTTATGGTGTATGCAGCCATTGTCAAGTCAAAGTAGCTTCTTAAACTTTAAACAGTACTTTGTATTTTATCTCTTCTTGTAATAAGGTACCAAAGTTACGACTGTCTATGCTCATAGGCTCTGTCCCCTCTACAAAATAATGTTTATTATCAACATGCTTTACTTGTTTGATCATCATGCCATAGCTATTTTTCTCAAAGACCACAGTATCATCTACTTTGATCTTTGTGTTTTTAAATACTTTACGACATAATACTCTCTCTCCATCTTTGTAGTGAGGAAAGAGTGAGTTACCCGATATTTTGAAAAGTCGGAGCATTATAGTACAGGGTAGACCACATCTTCATTGGGTGCATAAGGTGATTTGGCAACTTTTGTGGCGATACCTTTGATTTTCCAGAAGATCTCTGCAAATTTATTTACTTCTGCCAAAAGTTCCATGGCTTTTTCTCTTGATGCATGTTGTTTTGCTGCACCACCTAACATCATAATGTTATGGACAATTGTATGAATTTCTGGATTGTCTGCAATTTGTGGCGGCTTGATGAAGTCACCCCAGATGATACGAATCTCTTCTTTGCATTTAATGGCTTCTGATTCTTTTACTGCTACATAGCGGGCCATATCATTATGGTAGGATACATCATGTGCATTGGCATCTGCAGCTAACATGAGGTCAACCATTCTAACTACAGAAAGTGCAGCTATTTGTGCAACAATTGGGTCATAAATTCCACAAGGCACATCACAGTGTGCTTTTACTTCTTTAAGATTAAACATTAACTATCCTTTTTTATTATAATATTATATTTAGTATAGTTATATATTGTAAAAGTTTACTTAATAAGTGTCATTATTTAAATAGTTTTGACCCCACACGAATAAGATTTGACCCACATTTTATAGCCAATTCATAGTCAGCGCTCATACCCATAGAACAATAGGTTGCACCTTCTTTTTGCAGTTTTTCAAAAATATTATGTGTGCTTTCAAAACTTTTTTGTATCAAAGCAGTATCTTCACTGTGTGCCCCGATGGTCATGACACCACGAAGTTTTATCTGAGGACAGCTTTCTTGAATGTTTTGATACATGTCATAAGCCTCCTCAGCAGAAAACCCTGATTTACTCTCTTCATTGGCAGCATTGATCTGCAAGAGGCAGTGCATCTGCGTCTCTTTTGCTTCGAGTTTCTTGTTAAGTTCTTGGGCTAAGGCCAAACTGTCAAGTGACTGCATAAGGGTAGGGCGTGCATCTATAAGGTTGTTGATCTTGTTCTTTTGCAGGGTGCCTATCATGTGCCATTCGAGCGGCAGTGCTTCCAGTGCATCCATACGAGACTTAAGTTGCTGTACCTGATTTTCTCCAAAAGCTCTTTGTCCCAGGTCGTAGAGTGTAGAGATATTTTCAAGTTCCGTGTATTTCCCTACAACAACAAGTTTTACAATATTGTGTTCACTCACCGTAATACGTGCCTCTTCAATGTTCCAAATGACTTCATCAAGGTTTGCTCTTAATCGTTCTTTATCCAGTATCATTTTTTTGTCCTCATTGGTGCCTGAGTACGCACCCTTGTGATTTTAAATTATAAAAACATGAAATACTTGTAGGGTGGGCTTTTAAGCCCACCTTTTGTCAAGGTCATTGGGTGGGCACAAGTGCACCACCCTACAGTTTTTTAATATCTTATCATTTTTTTCCGTAGGGTCGGTTTACCGACCTTATAAATGTTTGTTTAGCCTATTAATCTATTGATATCATTATATAATCCCAGTAACATAAGTGAAATGAGCATTGCCCATC
>DQVY01000052.1 GCA_015661535.1 Sulfurovum sp.
ACACTGCCTTATATCTATCTGTATGCAGTGCTTAGTAAAAATGACCAAGAAAGATTAAAAGCATTACATGGGCAAGTCCTTCGTACCGAAGATCAGACATGGATACTTGCAGAGATGAAAAAACATAAGATCATAGAAAAATCATTTTCAGAAGCAAAAGTCTTGGTAGAAGAAGCCATTGCACTTATGCAGGCACATGGTGAAGATGCCCTTACAAGCATTGCGATGCAGATGATAGACAGGGAGTTTTAATGTACTATCAAGTCGTAAGTTTTTCACATAAAAATTGTGACCAGGGCATGCGGGAAAAGTTGGCATTTTCCAATGATGAAGAAAAAATAGATTTACTGAACCTTTTGGTTGCTTTTGACTTTGTGCATGAATCATTCATCATCTCAACGTGTAACCGCGTAGAGATAGTACTTGCCACAAGAGACAACTTTTCAAGTTTTCATGCCATCTTGGGATTGATGGCACAAAAAAGCAATTTGGATTTTTATACGCTTAAAACGACGGCACAACGTTATGATGACGAAGAAGCTGTACAGCACATTTTTTCTGTGGTCTCTGCTTTAGACTCTTTGGTCATAGGTGAGTCTCAAATTACAGGGCAGGTTAAAGAAGCTTTTATGCTTTCACATAGAAATAAGACAGCCGGACGTAAACTCAACCGTATGATCTCTTATGCGGTGAAGTGTGCAGCTGAAGTACGTAATGTGACAAATATATCCCAAAATCCTATTTCTATTGCTTCTGTTGCTGTAGCCCAGGCACACAAACTTTTAGGTGACAGCATGTCAGGTACCACTGCGGTGGTTGTTGGTGCTGGAGAGATGGGTGTACTTGCGGCAAAACATTTACTTCGGGCAGGATGTGATGTGATCATGCTTGGACGAGATCAGGAAAAAGTAGAGCTTACCGCACACTCTTTAGGTGAAAATGTTAAAGCAGGTACTATGGATAAATTACCAAAGTATATCAACCGTTACCGCTTACTTTTTTCTGCAACTTCTGCAAAAGAAGCCATTATTACAAGAGATTTGATAGAAAACGAAGCCTTACCAAGACTTTGGTTTGATATGGCGATCCCCAGAGATATTGAAGATATGAAATTAGAAAAGTTAGAACTTTTTCGCATCGATGATCTTCGTGCCATTTCTCAAACAAACCATGCCTTGCGTGAAGAACAGGCGGTAAGAGCAGGGGAGATCGTTGAAAAGTATAAAGAAGAGTTTTACTCTTGGCTAAGGGCACTTTCTATAGAACCTGTGATCAAACAGATGAGAGAGCATGTCTCAGAAGCCATAGACCTGGAGATGAAGCGTGCGTTAAAAAAAGGGTTTGTCCCGGCTGAAGCAGAAGCCAATATGCGTAAAATGGCAGAGCAGATGTTTAAACGTTTTTTACATGATCCGACACAAAACCTTAGACACTCATCCACGGAAAAAGAAAATGCAAACTGTATAGAAGCAGTGAAAAAAATGTTTAACATCGATACTGAAAATATAGACTACAAACAATACAAAAATGACCACCATACAAAAGGATACAACGCGTGAGATTTTCAAGATTATTAATCCCTACAACAAAAGAGACACCAAACGATGCAACACTGGCAAGCCATATTTACCTGATTCGAGGCGGCTTCATACAGTCAGTTGGCGGCTCAGGGCTTTACAACTTTTTACCTTTAGGTAAAAAAATACTGGACAAAGTACGTGCAGTGGTCAAAGATGAGTTAGACAAAGTAGGCTGTCAAGAAGTAAGCCTCTCTTTTGTAACACCGGCAAGTTTATGGGAAGAGAGCGGGCGTTTAGAGAAGTATGGTAAAGAGTTGTTGCGTTTTAAAGACCGTAAGAATAATGACTTCATCTTAGGGCCAACCCATGAAGAGATGATGGTGAATTTGGTACGTCAGACAGTAAAAAGTTACAAACAACTGCCTCTGAATGTGTATCAGATAAACCTCAAGTTCCGGGATGAGATAAGACCACGATTCGGCTTGATGCGTGGACGTGAATTTTTGATGAAAGATGGATACAGTTTTCACGCCACTACAGAAGACATGCAAAGAGAATTTTCCTTGATGGAAGAGACTTACAAAAAAATATTTACACGTTTAGGGCTTGAATTTAGAGTGGTAGATGCAGATTCTGGTGCCATAGGCGGTTCGGGGTCTAAAGAGTTTATGGTACTTGCTGATTCAGGTGAAGACACCATTGTTGTGTGTGATACCTGTGAGTATGGCGCAAATATTGAAGCAGCCATAGGACAGCCAAAGGTTTATGACACGCAGACAGAAGTGAAAACGGTCACCATGAAAGCCCTCTATGATGAAGGTAAAAGTGCGCATGTCGGCTTTGTGTTACCTG
>DQVY01000162.1 GCA_015661535.1 Sulfurovum sp.
CATATGTGCTACAGGTCGAACGGTGTGGAAAAAGATAGAAAGATAAAAGAGAGTGTTTGTTGACTTGAAGTGAATCAAGCCAGCAAGAGTGTGTTACTTTTTAAATACATTCCCCAACATGCCTTTAATCGCACCTTGTAAATCTGCAGGGTAGATGACAAATTTAGAGTTTGGACTTTGGCTTATTTTTTCCAATGAGTTGATGTAACGGTCTCCGAGTAAGAACATGGCTGGCAGTTCCTTGTCTTGGATGTTATCACTTATCATTTTTATGGCTTCGGCGGAGGCATTTGCGAGGACAATTTGTGCTTTGGCTTCACGTTCAGCTGCGGCCAGTTTACCATCTGCTTCCAGGATGGCTGCATTTTTGTTACCCTCTGCTGTGGTTTCAATGGCACGTCTTTCTCTTTCTGCCGCTGCCTGTCGCTCCATAGAATCTTGCATGGAAGCCGAAGGAGAGATGTCCTGTATTTCTACAGATTTTACCGTTACACCCCAGTCTGCGACATCGTCGACTATCTGGTCTTTGAGTCTTGACTTAATGGTCTCACGGTTTGAGAGTGCTTCATCAAGGGACATTTCACCCAGTATCGAACGAAGCGTTGTCATAACAAGTTGTTGTATAGCCAGTCTGAAGTCTTCAATCCCATAGAGTGCATCACGCGGATTGGTGACACGTATAAAAGTAACGGCATTGGTAAGTATGACAGCATTATCTCTGGTAATGACCTCTTGCTGAGGTATATCTAAAATGATATCCCTTGTAGTAATACGCTGACGCACAGCTTCAATGTAAGGTACGATAATGTTAAGTCCGGGGCTAAGCGTACGGGAAAACTTACCAAGTCTTTCTACCACCCATTCTTCCCCCTGAGGAACGATATTGATACCTTTGTATAGCGTAACAACAAGAGCAATGACCAATATAACAACAATATTTAATACTTCCATGATGAATTCCTTATGATTTTTCTACTGGCTCAACTTCTATGAGTTGACCGTTTATCTGTACGATCTGTACACGCGTATCTTTATCTATGTCTACTTTGGCAGTGGCATGCCAGGATGTGTTACCAAGTACGGGAGTGTCAAAGGTAACTTTACCTCTGCTGTGAGGTTGAATGTCCTCTTTTACTGTACCCAGGGTGTCAAGCCTGTAGTTTGACTGTCCACTCTCAGTCAGAGGAGGCTCCCGAAACCATTTAAACCAGGCAGCAATGGCAAGTATAGAGAGTATCATCCATATCGTGAGTTCCATAGTAAAAGAGGTGCCCACCAAGGCATCTATCAAGCCAACCGTAATCGCAGCGATACCAAGACCCAATATAAAAAATGTACCCATGGTCATATCTAAGATAAGCAGGGCTATACCAAAGACGATCCAATGCCACCATAAGACAGTCTCATTAAGTAGTGTAATCATTTATATCCCTTAATTTTTATTGAAATCTATTATATCATAAAAGATTAATAAGCTAAAAAGGAAAGACAATAAGCTAGTTTTAGATATAATCGCGAAAATTTATTAAATACCTAAGGATAATACATGTCAACTTTAAATGTATATTATGACAAAGATTGTGATATAAATATCATCAAATCTAAAACAGTAGCAATGATCGGTTTCGGTTCACAAGGGCACGCACACGCAGAAAACCTTAGAGATTCAGGTGTTAAAGTTGTTATTGGTCTTAGAAAAGATGGTTCTTCATGGGCTAAAGCTGAAGCTAAAGGTTTTGAAACACTTACAGTAGCTGAAGCATCTGCTAAAGGTGATGTGGTAATGATCCTTCTTCCTGATGAAAATCAAAAAGAAATCTATGAAAAAGAAATTGAGCCAAACTTGAAACAAGGTGCAACCATTGCATTTGGTCACGGTTTTAACATTCATTATGGAAGAGTTGCGCCAAGAGCAGACATTAACGTAACGATGATCGCACCAAAAGCACCAGGGCATACTGTACGTTCTGAGTTTGTAAGAGGTGGTGGTATACCAGATCTTATCGCTGTTGGTCAGAACCCATCAGGGACTACTAAAGAGTTAGCACTTTCTTATGCATCAGCTATCGGTGGTGGTAGAACTGCGATCATTGAAACAACATTTAAAGATGAAACTGAAACAGACCTTTTTGGTGAGCAGGCAGTACTTTGTGGTGGTGTAACATCATTGGTTCAAGCTGGTTTTGAAACATTGACTGAAGCTGGTTATGCACCAGAACTTGCATACTTCGAATGTCTTCATGAGCTTAAACTCATCGTTGACCTTATGTTCGAAGGCGGTATCGCTGACATGAGATACTCTATCTCTAACACAGCTGAGTACGGTGACTATGTTTCTGGAAAAAGAGTTATCAATGCTGAGTCAAAAGCAGCGATGAAAGACATTTTAACAGAAATCCAAGATGGTAGATTTGCAAAAGACTTCATCTTGGAAGGTCAAGCAGGGTACCCTCGTATGAATGCTGAACGTTCAAACGATAAAGAGAAGTTGATCACTAAAACTGGTAACTCTCTTCGTGAAATGATGCCGTGGATCTCTGCGGGTAAAATAGTAGACCAAGACACTAACTAATATTTTTAGTGATTTCGTCACATCTTTGGGTGATTGATTCAGTCAGCTACTACACGTAGCCTCCTTTATCAAAACACCCAAATATGCACTAAACTAACTAAAAATATGTAGTTAGTTTGTTTTGTAAGCTCTTTTACTCAAACATTTAAATCTAAGCACAACTAAGAAAAAATCTTTAGTTAGTACGTTTTCTCCTTTATTTAAACTCTCTTGCCAAGTATTTAACCATACAAGAGCTTTATTCGCTGTAGAGTGTCAATTCATTGCACCTTTGTTGGCTATAATATATGTAGTACTTAGTACTATTTTGTTAAAATCATGTAAATCAAAACTAAGCGATATCATGGCTGTCCAACCTAAAAAAACAAATAGTAGATCTTCAAGTAAAAAAACACCGCTTAAAAAG
>DQVY01000294.1 GCA_015661535.1 Sulfurovum sp.
AAAACCCTTGCTCTTTTTTCCATTTTCACCCTAGTTACTATTTAATTATGAAAGTATACCTATATTTCTTTCAAACTGTTTATCTTTTCTTGTGTTCGTTTCTCGAGTTCATTACCCAAAGCTTTACCAGTAAAACCCTCTTCCAATAATTGCGTAGCTGTAACACCTCTGTCAAAAGCTTTCTCCCATATCTCTAATTTTTTAGATAGTTCAATGACCTTTTCATCATAATTTCCTACATAATGCACAATACCCTCTTTTAATGCAACGTTGGCAAGAAACGATGCTGTCACTTCTGAAGGCAATGCAGGCACAGATGCCACCTTATTATAATATCGTTTCGCTGCTCCCAATCTGTCTAAGACAGTATGCATATCATTTCTCAAATACTTGCCAAGCATAAACATAAAATAATAAGGCTGTAAGGGTTCTTGAAAGTTTCCTCGGTTTTTTTGTAATCTTAAGCCCAAAGTAATGTATGTATTTCTCTCTATCTCTTCATCAAAAAGTTTTTTGGCAATGCCCAATGCAAACAAATAGTACAAGCCATAATGCAAATATATCCCGTTGAACATCTTTTCAAACTCAGAAAAAATGCGTTCTTTAGGTAGATCATCAAGGGCTATGTTTTGCGAAAGTCTACAGCTTTTTTCTTCTATTTTAAACCCAAGGCGTGCACTGAACTGCATAGCACGGAGTACCCGCAGACTATCTTGCGAAAAAGTCTTTTCATCTACCACACGCAGTACTTTTGTTTGCAAGTCTTCAAGTCCGCCCCAAAAGTCCACGATGACCTCTTTTTCTATGTCATACATCAGTGCATTCACTGTAAAATCTCTTCGTCGTGAAGCCTCTTTCTCTTTACTTGCCAAACGCACTGCAAAACCACGATGGCCTTTTCCTACTTTCTCTTCAGTACGAGGCAAAGCAATGTCCAGATCATGATATTTGTAAACAAAAAAACTTTTACCCACACCCTGTGCACCCAAATGTGCCATAGCATCTTCAAAGTCTTCAACAGATATACCAAAACACTCAATGTCATAATCTTTACATTGCATCCCTAAAAGACGGTCACGTACCGCACCACCCACCACATAACATTTGGCATGATAGTGCTGCGTTAAGTAAGTAGTAACTGTTTGAATGTCATGAAGTGTGGTGGGGTCTGTTTGAGAGAAAAAGTGCGGAAAAGCTTTGACAGTGGGCATTTTTATATCCCTTCAAGTTAGTGTTGCAAGCGACCAGTCGCTGAGCCTTCCGCTAAGGAAAACGCAGTGTTAACGTAAATAATGGGGCTTTGCCCTATTATCGTCCTATTTAGATGAGTAGTCGGCGATAATATCACCCATTTCAGAACAGGTACAGATCTCTTTGGCATCATAGTCACCAAGGTCACCTGTACGATACCCTTCGCTTAATGCTTTTTTGATCGCATTGTCAATGGTATCTGCAGCATCATTTTCACCTAAAGCATAACGAAGCATCATACTGGCAGAGGAGATCGTTGCCAAAGGATTGGCAATACCCTGCCCGGCAATGTCCGGTGCAGAACCATGAATAGGTTCAAAAAGCCCCACACTCTTTCCTGTACTCGCACTTGGTAAAAGTCCAATAGAACCAGAAAGCATAGAGGCTGCATCAGAAAGAATATCACCAAAGATATTCCCTGTCAAGATCACATCAAATTGTTTCGGGTCACGAATGAGCTGCATCGCAGCATTGTCTACATACATATGTGAAAGTTCAACTTCTGGGTAATCTTTGGCTACCTCTTCAACGATCTCTCTCCAAAACTGGCTGACTTCAAGGACATTGGCTTTGTCTACCGAACAAAGACGTTTGTCACGTTTCATAGCAATATCAAAAGCTACCACTGCAATACGCACTACCTCTTCTCTTGTATAGATCATGGTATTGAAAGCATTGTCTGCATGAAGTTCTCTGGGCTCACCAAAGTAAATGCCTCCGGTAAGTTCACGTACCACCATAATATCTACACCCTTTATCACCTCAGGTTTAAGACTTGACGCATTTACCAACTCATCAAAAACCATCGCAGGTCTAAGGTTTGCAAAGGTACCCATCTCTTTACGCAGTCCGAGTAAACCCGTCTCAGGACGTAAATGTCTTTCAAGGGTATCCCATTTTGGTCCGCCAATGGCACCAAAGAGAACAGCATCACACTTTTTTACACCTTTAACAGTTTCATCAGGTAAAGGGACACCTGTTTCATCAATGGCTGCACCACCAAGTAACATCTCTTCATACTTAAGGTTAAATCCTTGTGATACAGACACTGCATCTAGTACTTTAATCGCTTCATCAATAATCTCAGGACCTATTCCATCCCCTCTAATGACACCAATTTTATAATTTTTCATACTACTTTGCCTTCTGTTCTAATTCTTTTTTCATTGCGATCTCTTTTTTTGCAAACTCTATCAATCCGCCTGCATCTACCAACTCTTGCATAAACTCCGGGATAGGTGCAAATTTATATGTTTTTGCCTGAGAAACATTGATCACTTCTCCTGCATCCATATCTACTCTTACTGTATCGCCTTCATTGATCTCAACTGCTTCTTCCAATTCAAAAATAGGAAGTCCCATGTTAAACGCATTTCTGTAAAAAATACGTGCAAATGTAGGTGCAATAATAGCAGATACACCCGCTGCCTTAAGTGCTATGGGAGCATGTTCACGACTCGAGCCGCACCCAAAGTTCTCTCCCGCAACAATAATGTCACCTACGCTCATCTTCGACACAAACTCAGGATCTGCATCTTCCATCACATATTTAGCCAATTCTGAGGCATCACTCGTATTAAGATATCTCGCTGCTATAATGAGATCTGTATCTATATTGTCACCAAATTTCCAAACTTTACCTTGCAAAGTCATTCCTTCAACAAGGGCACAAGACCCTAATAAATTTTCGCGATTATAGCTAAAAAAACAAAATTTGCCAAATTTTATACCAAAATCTAATAACTTTTCGGTATAATCCACCTTAATTATTACTGAGGCACCCTCACTCACTTTATCAAGGAAATTTATGGCAACCAAAGACAGCATGAAAAATATCGAAGCGTTATTTAAGTCTAAGAAAAAAGGTGACATGGTTACCTTTGAGAACATCGCTAAAGAGTTCTCCAAACAACCTACCGCAGCACAAGCAAAAAAAATACATAAATTCTCAAAAGATACCAAAGTAGAAATAAGTTCTGCATCCGAATATGCAAAATTCCTTGTAGCAAAACAAACAAAAAAACGTGATGATGCGAGAAAAAAACTTTTAGAGAATGACAGTGAAGATGAGTTTGACCTTCATAAAGAGAAAGAGCTCCTAGAGTGGAGCCGTTCTGACTCTCCTGTAAGAATGTACTTGCGTGAAATGGGGAAAATACCACTTCTGACCAAAGAAGAAGAGGTAGATCTTTCTATGCGTATTGAAGAGGGTGAAGACATTATTATTGATGCTATCTGTTCTGTTCCTTACCTCATTGGGTATATCATAAACTACAAAGAACCTTTACTCAACCGTGAAAGACGTGTAAAAGAGCTGTTCAAGAGTTTTGAAGATGATAAAAAAGAAGATGACTCAGAGGATGCGACAGAAGAGAGCAGCACTGAAAAATCTGTGCCTAAAGATGACAAAAGGGTCAAACAGGTTGTTGACAGTTTTAAACAACTTGAAAAAGCAAAAAAAGAGTGGATGAAAGCAAGAGATGATTTTGACAAGTTTATGGAAACAGAAACAGATGAAGTAAAGATCATCCATGAGCGTCTTAAAATTGCTTATAAAAAAGAGTTACTCAAAGCAGCACTCTTAAACCTTGGACCAACTTCAAAACTCATCAATGAACTTGTAAAAGCTATGGAAACAGCACTCAAAAGTGATGACAGTTTTGACAAAGAGTTAAAGCGTTTAGAGTACAAACTGCCACTCTTTAATGACACGCTAAAAGAAAACCATAAAAAATTGCTTGAGAACATCATTAACATGGACAAGGAAGACATCATCGATGTTGTACCTGAGACTACTATGGTTAGTACCTATGTTGAGATCAAAAAATTGTTTGAAACCAGAGAAGCCTCAAAAGGAAGCTTTGACCTTTCAGAAGAAAAACTGCAAGAGATCTTAGGACAAATACGTCAAGGTAAAGCAAAATCTGAAGTGGCAAAAACACGTATGGCAAAGTCTAACCTTAGACTGGTTGTAAGTATCGCTAAACGTTACACAAACCGTGGGCTTCCTTTCCTTGACCTCATCCAAGAAGGGAACATTGGTCTTATGAAGGCTGTTGATAAATTTGAGTATGAAAAAGGGTACAAATTTTCTACTTACGCAACATGGTGGATCCGTCAGGCTATCTCAAGAGCTATTGCAGACCAGGCAAGAACTATCCGTATCCCGATTCACATGATCGAAACGATCAACCGTATCAACAAGATCATTAGAAAACACCTTCAAGAAGAAGGGAAAGAGCCAGATCTTGACACCATTGCTGAAGAAGTAGGTCTTTCTGTAGATAAAGTCAAAAATGTCATCAAGATCACCAAAGAACCTGTGTCTCTTGAAACGCCAGTTGGTGATGAAGATGATGGTAGATTTGGTGACTTCATTGAAGACAAAACCACACTTTCTCCAACAGATGTTGTACTTAAAGATGACTTGAACAACCAGATAGACGAAGTACTTGACCAGCTTAACGAAAGAGAAAAAGCGGTTATCAGAATGCGTTTTGGTCTCCTTGAAGATGAGAGTGACAGAACACTTGAAGAGATCGGTAAAGAACTTTCGGTCACGCGTGAGAGAGTAAGACAGATAGAATCATCTGCGATCAAAAAACTAAAACACCCTAAGGTTGGACGTAAACTTAAAAACTATATAGAAGAGTAATCTCATGTCTAAACCTAGATTCTTTGTACTCATCATAGGTACAGAAATCCTCAACAGAAGAAGAGTCGATGCACACTTTGACTTTGTAACACAGGCACTTCTTGAAAAAGGGCATAAACTGACAGCCTCTTTTATTATTGAAGATGACCCTGACCTTATCATACAGACCCTGCAATTTATAACTTCTCAACCCAATGCCATCCTCTTTAGTTTTGGAGGCATTGGCTCTACACCAGATGACCATACACGTCAATGTGCAGCCAGTGCTCTGCGCGATGGAGATCTGGAAGTACATGACGGTGCCAAACAGCTTATAGAAGAAAAACTTGGCAACAATGCCTACCCTCACCCCATCAAAATGGCAGAGCTTCCAAAAGGTGCGAATTTACTCTATAACCCGGTCAATCAAATGCCGGCATTTTCACTGGATGAACGCTACTTTTTTATGCCTGGATTTCCTGAGATGAGCCACCCTATGGTAGAAAAGATACTTTCCGACCTGGTACCTGTGGCAAAAAAACATTACCGTCATACCTTGACAGCACTTTGTAAAGAAAATGCGCTCATAGAGGTGATGGAAGAGATGCCAAAAGAGGTTGAATTTTCCTCTTTGCCTAAACTCTATTCTGATGGATGGAGAGTGACTATCTCTGTGGCATCATACGATGAAAAGCTCTGTCTTGAAGCCTTTCAAATGTATATCAAAACACTCGAAGCCCAAAACATCAACTACAGCCTTCTTGATGAAGTCTAAAGCGTGAACTACACAGTATGACCTACCTCGATACACTCAAGCACCCTGTCATTAGACGACTCTCGCTTATACAATTTATCTCATACTTTGGGACATGGTTCTCCCAAGTAGCCATTTTCTCCATGATCGTCGCTTTTGGCGCAGATGAGATAACCATAGCACTCACCGCAACCATGGCGATGCTGCCCGCAGTGATACTCGCACCGCTCATAGGTCTGATCATAGACAAAATAGACTTTAAAAAGCTTATGGGCATATTGCTTTTAGTAGAGATCTCTATGACACTTGGCTTTATCTTTATCAATTCACTTGACTATGTCTGGGTGCTTATGATACTAATATTTATACGCTCTTCTGCAGCTTCAATGCTCTTTTCTGCCGAGATGGCACTCTTCCCTAAACTGGTCTCAGGAGAGATGCTTAAAAATACCAATGAGATACACTCTGTCATATGGTCTTTATGTTATGCACTTGGTATGGCTGTAGGTGGTGTAGTGACCTATTATGTAGGCTTTGATATGGCCTTTATCATCGATGCTTCTCTTTACACTATCGCTGTGCTTTTACTCATTGGTCTAAAATTGTCCATAGAAAAAATCAGCCATACAGAATCAAATTTTCAGATGTTAAAAAGTGGGTTTAAGTATTTAAGATCACAAAAGAAGATACTGCACCTCATCTTACTGCATGCGTCTATTGGTCTTACCTCTTTTGATGCACTCATTACCCTGCTTGCAGACTTCCAATACAAAACATACATTGCAGTCCCTCTTGCTATTGGCTGGATGAATGCAACAAGGGCACTGGGACTCATGATAGGACCCTTTATCATCTCAAATATCATCTCCAAACAAAACCTACACTACTTTTTTGTACTGCAAGGTTTGGCTATTATGCTTTGGTCACTACTGGAATATAATTTCTATTTTGCACTTGTAGGTCTCTTTGTGACAGGCTTTTTCATTACGACCCTCTGGTCATACACCTACCTGCTTATCCAAGAAGAGACAAACCCCAAATATATGGGCAGGGTTATCTCCTATAATGACATGTTTTTTATGCTTTCAAATGTAACCACAGCCCTTTTCATAGGCTATGCTTCCAAGTGGGGACTCTCTCTTGAAGGCATTACCTTTACACTGGGACTTGGCTTTATAGTGGTTGCAGGGTATTATGTCTGGTTTAAAAAGAGGTATATCGATGTCCACGAAGCCTAGAGCTATCTGCTACCACTGCCACCGTCCGCAAACATCCTGTATGTGCAGATACATCACACCCCTTGAGACCAACACCCGTTTCATTATACTGATGCACCCCAAAGAGTTCAGAAAAACAAAAAATGGTACAGGACACTTTACGCATCTCTCTTTAAAAAATTCAAGATTGTATGTGGGGATCGATTTTACAGCACATCAAGAGATAAATGCCATGATAGAAGATGAGAACAATACCTGTTATGTCCTCTACCCTTCTACAGAAAGTATCAGTCTTAACGAAGTACCTATTGGGAAATCAAATAAACAAACTGTGCTCTTTCTCATTGATTCAACCTGGCCTTGCTCACGTGCCATGCTCAAGGCCAGTCCAAATATAGATGCCTTGCAAAAAGTAAGTTTTACACATACCAAAAGCTCTGCTTTTGTCTTTAAAGAACAGCCCAATGAATACTGTTTAAGTACCATGGAATCGACATACTGTGTACTTCAATTGTTAAATGAACATCACTATGAAGATATTGACACAGGAAAATTGGAGAGGTTTTTACGTCCTTTTGAGAAGATGGTAGCGTATCAACTTTCCTGTAATATATCGTAACGTCTCCACTATTTGACTTTCATGATGCATTGAAATGCACCCTACAATCGTGCATCAATGATTGAGATGGCTTCTTTTATATCTTTGGCAGACATTTTTCCAAACTTTTTATAGACCAATTTTCCCTTTTGATCGAAAATAAGAATATCTGAATTGTTATCTGCAAGTCCCCATTTTTTGACTAAAACTTTCTTCTTGTCTTTAACATACAAGGTATGAGGAAACTTCTTTTGTTTCTCTTTTAACTTTGTCTCCAAAATGACATTTGGCAGCCATGTTGCAGCAAGGTTGATGATGGCGACAGAGTTTGCCTTTTTTCTGTCGAACCCTTTGGCTTTTAGTGCGTCTGCAAAAGCATTGTTCAAGTCTCTTTCATCAGGATCTACATAAAACAGCGTATAAACCTTCCCTTTTAACATAGAAGAGTGCCATGCGTTACCATCCAATTTACCACCCTCTTCTCCTTCTATACTTACCTCAGAGGGAACTTCTCCTACTTCAATAGCCACAGCACTGACACAGACAATTAAAAACCCTAAAAATACATTTTTCATACTTACTTCCTTCTTTAGGGCACCTCTAATAATAGGTGCCCTTTATTTATTAGCTATTATGATAGCATTATTTGATACACTCTTTATGATAATTATGCTAAAATCTTCAAAATTTAATCTATTGGAGATACCCTTATGGATATTAGTAAAATCGGATATGGTGAAAACCCTGATGCTGTTAAAGCGATCATTGAAGTACCACTTAACTCAACTATAAAATATGAAATTGACAAAGACTCAGGTGCCGTTGAAGTAGACAGAGTACTTTACTCCTCTATGCACTACCCAGCAAACTACGGTTTTGTTGCAAACACACTTTCAGATGATGGTGACCCGGCAGATATTCTTGTACTTTGTGACTACCCGCTGCAGGCAGGTTCTTACATCAAATGTAGACTTGTTGGTGTACTGATGACTGAAGATGAATCAGGTGGAGATGAAAAACTTATCGCTGTACCTACAGTAAAAATTGATCCTACCTATGCAGGTATTAACGATTTGGCTGATGTACCGGAGCATACGCTTAACCGTATCAAAAACTTCTTTGAAACATACAAAATGCTTGAGCCGAATAAATGGGTAAAAGTAGCAGGGTTTAAAGACAAAGCAGCAGCTACTGCCATTTTAGACAAAGCGATCAAAAACTACAAATAACCTGTAGGGTGCTGTGCCTTCGCAGTACCCAATTACACCCTTCTAATAACTACTCCATCTCTCTCTTTTTATTATCTAAATATCTATTGACACCAGACACAATACCCTCAGCTATCTCTTCTTGATATCTTGATGTAAACAGTCGCTCACGCTCTTTACTGTTTGTAAGATACCCTACCTCGATCAAGATAGAAGGTCTACTGGCCCCGACAAGGATGTAGAAAGGTCCCGGTTTAACCCCACCATTTTTTACATCCTTATATCTTCCGTTTAAATTTTTTATCATATTTTGCTGTACATCTATAGCCAATTTATGGGACTCTATGATCTTAGGACCATTTAAGACCGCATCGATGATAACATCTTGACTCAACTGATCTGTACCCTGCAACACAGAAGCATTTTCTCTTGCTGCAATACGTTGGGACCGTTCATCTCGTGTCTTTTGTAAAAAGTAAGTCTCTACCCCTTCAACTTCTTCAAAACGACTTTTATTTCCAATGGCATTTGCATGAATAGAGATAAAGACTTTTGCATCTTTATGGTCCGCTATTCTCGTACGTTCTCCCAATTTCAAGAAACTGTCCCCGCCACGGGTCACGTATACTTTATAGCCTTCACTCTTAAACTCTTTATAAAGCTTTTTTGTGATTTGAAGCACAAGATCTTTCTCTTTTTTCCCACCACAAGATGCACCAGAGTCATGTCCTCCATGTCCAGCATCGATCACTATTACATATTCTGACCTGTTTCCTCCAGGCCCAATACAACCTGCCAACAACACCAACGTACTTAACCCTGCTATGATACTTTTCATTCTTCTCATACTATATCCTCTAAAAATCAATTTCTTTTTTTCTATTGTCAAGATAGTTATCTATACCTTCTGCAATACCTTTGGCTAAAAGATCCTGATACCGTGGGGTAAAAAGTCTTTTACGTTCTTTTGGGTGTGAGATATAGCCTACTTCTATCAAGATTGATGGTCTACTTGCACCTACCAATACCCAAAAAGGTGCATGTCTGACACCCCCGTCTTTAACCCCTCTGTAACGGCTTCTCAAGTTTGTGATTATACGTCTTTGTACATCGATCGCAAGCTTATTGGACTCTACGATCTTAGGTCCTGAGAGTACAGAATCTATGATGACATTTCGGCTCAACTTATTGGTGCCTTTTAACACCGATTTATTTTCTCTTGCTGCAATACGCTGTGATTTGGCATCTCTCGTTTTTTGCAGAAAAAATGTTTCGACACCTTGTATTTTATTTCTTTTTCTCTTCGGTACGGAATTAGCATGAATAGATATAAACAATACAGCTTTCTTTTTATCTGCGATCTTTGTACGCTGGGGCAATTTTAGAAAATGGTCTTTTCTTCGTGTCATATAGACAGGATATCCTCTCTTCTTCAAATGTTTTTCAACTCTTTTTGCTATTTGAAGCACAAGGTCTTTCTCTTTCTTACCTCCGCCGATCGCACCGGAATCATGCCCCCCGTGTCCGGAGTCAATAACAATGAGTTCATACTTATGTGAGTACTTGGATGCACTGGTTCGAGAAGCTGTTTTTTTAGGTTTTTCAGTTTTTTTAACCGTTCGTTGTTTCCTGTGTTCACTAGGTAATGCTTTCGCATTCCTGGGTAAAGAAATATGATACTCATTACGTGAAAAAAAAGGCTGATATGCCGTAGGTTTATACTGCTTTGCTCCAGAGATCACAACACGTACTGTGTTTTTTTTGTTTTGTGCTATGCGTACATTCGGACCTAATCCCAAAGGTACACGTTTGTGCCCTAAACGTGTGTTTTTTAGATCATAGATCTCTCTATGTGGATTGTTCAGTGTAAAATGATTTACATTCTTTTTGTTAAAAGAGGAAGAGAAAAAAAGGTTTAATTCACCTTTTTTTATAATGGCTTTTTGTAGATTTACAACATGAGGAAACAGTAAGGTATTGAACAATACTGCTATAAGAAAAACCCTACCCCATAGTGTCATATAATTAGCTGTCTTCACCATTCATCAATTTATTCATAAGTTCTTTCACCGTTATGATCTCTTGCAGTCTATAGCCATTTGCACCCGTAAAGAAAAGCCCGGACTCAGCAATACCATCATAAGCATCAGAAAGTCTGTCTGCGATACAATAGCCCACTATCTTCGCCTCTTCCCCACGATTACACGGGGCAACACAGTTAGATATACAGGCAACTTTAGGTGCTGTACCTTTTTCAATGTCTTCATGCAACTGTGTCTTTACCCCACGTGCAGGATAGCCTACAGGAGATTTAAAGAGTTTAATGTCATCTGCTTCTGCAGCGATGATGATGTCTTTCATTACTTGAGAAGCATCACACTCTACAGTCCCTATGAAACGCGTACCCATCTGCACACCATCAGCACCAAGTTCCATCATTTTTACAATGTCATCATGGTCCCATACACCGCCGGCTGCGATAATAGGCATAGAACCCCAATTTTTTGCCTCTTCAACTACAGGAGGCAAAATATTTTCAAGTTGATTCTCTTCCATAAAACACTCATCATATTTAAACCCCTGATGTCCACCGGACAAAGGACCTTCAACAATGACAGCATCAGGTAAACGGTTATGTGTTTTTTTCCAACGTTTACATAAAATACGCAGTGCTTTTGCTGTAGAGACTATAGGGATCAGTGCCACATCAGGATAATTCTTTGCTGCCTCAGGCATGGTCAAAGGAAGCCCTGCTCCTGTAATGATCATATTGGCACCTGCTTTACAAGCATCTTCAACCACACGATTATATTCACTTTGTGCATACAGTACATTCGCAGCCAATGGTGCGTCACCACAGATCAATCTGGCATTGTCAAATATCTTTTTCAATGCAGGATAAGAATAAAAGTTGATAGCATCCAAAGGTCTTTCTTCTTTACCTACCGTTTTCTCTACATAGGCTCTCTTTTTATATACGCCTGTCCCCACAGCAGAGATGACACCAAGTCCACCCTCTTTTGAAACATTTCCAGCCAATTGATCCCACGATATACCTACTCCCATTCCACCTTGTACAATAGGTTTTTCAATCGTATATTTTCCAATTTTCAAAGATTTAAATTCCATTATTTTACCTTTACTTTTGCAAATCTTTTTTTACCTACCTGCAAAATATATTCACCAATTTCCAAATTGAGTTTTTCATCAGATATTTTTTCTTGGCTTATACTCACTGCATTTTGCTTAATGTCACGTCTTGCTTGCGAGGTAGATGGCTCAAGTCCGGCATCAACCAATGCTTGGCAGATCCAAATTCCCTCTTGCATTTCAAACTCAGGCATCTCTGTAGGTAGTTTTTTTGCCTTAAATACCGAGTTAAACTCTTCTTTAGCTAGTGTAGCCAACTCTTCATTATAAAACCGAGCAGTTATCTCAAGAGCAAGGTTTTCTTTGGCTGTTTTAGGGTGAACTACACGCGTTTCTACATCTTTTTTGAGTTGTGCTATATCTGCCAAAGACATTTCACTCAAAAGTTCATAATAACGCCACATTAAGTCATCGGAAATAGAAAGTACTTTTCCAAAAATATCTTTAGGTTCTTCGGTCACACCAATATAGTTTCCTAAAGATTTGGACATTTTATTGACCCCGTCAAGTCCTTCTAGGATTGGCATCATAAGGACCGCCTGCTGTTTTTTCACCTCGTAGGCTTTTTGCAGTTGTCTTCCCATCAATAAATTAAACTTTTGGTCTGTTCCCCCTATCTCAATATCTGACTTGAGATGTACAGAATCATAGCCTTGAAGCAAAGGATACATAAATTCACTCACCGCAATAGGTGTATTGGAAGCATAACGTTTAGAAAAGTCATCACGCTCAAGCATTCTGGCTACAGTAAGATTTGATGCAAGTTGCAACATCCCCACTGCACCTAACGTTTCCAACCAGTCATTGTTATAGACAATATCTGTTTTTGACTCATCTAAAATTTTAAATGCCTGTTGCGTATAAGATTGGATATTCTTCACAATATCCTCTTTAGTCAATACTTTTCTTGTAGCACTTTTCCCGGTGGGGTCACCGATCATCGCCGTAAAATCACCAATAAGAAATTGTACACGTCCTCCAAATTTTTGAAAGGTCGCAAGTTTTTGTAAAAGTACTGTATGTCCAAGATGCAAGTCCGGTGCTGTAGGGTCAAAACCAGCTTTAACCGTATAGGTGGTCCCGTCTTCATAATATTTTGTGACAAGCTTTTCTATACGCTCAATATCTATGATTTCTGCTGTACCTCTGGCTATCTCTTTTAATGCTTCTTGTATCATATCTTACGCTTCCTCTGTTTATTTGTTATATGCGTCATCTAAACTAATGATTTCTATGAGCTTAAATGTTTGTAAAATGCGTTCTTCCAGTTTCTGTTTTTTAGATTCTGTACTCTCTACTTCAATTTGACAAAATTCTGCCTGTTCCGAATTTCTGATCCCCAGTTCTATGCTCAAAATATTAAGGTTGAGTTCTGAAAGTTTTGCCAATAGATCTGCCAAAATACCTTTTTTGTTTTGCAGACTTATGGTGAGTCTGTATCTGGACAATTTAGAACCACTCCAACTGACATACAGCATCTCTTCATGCTCTAAAATCTTAGCATAGGCATGCTTACATAATTTATGGTGTATAATAGCCTTACTACCCTTATAAAAGGCAACAATTTGGTCACCCACTTTAGGATGACAGCAGTAGTCAAACTCTACACCGTCTAAAGTTTTGTTGGTAAAAAAATGTAAGTGATCAAGCTCTTTACTTTTAGGCTGTTTATACCCTTTTTTCAAAAGTTCCCAGAATCGTACCTCTTTCGCACCCATGTACTCAGCCACCTGATGGATGACTTCTTTAAAATAATCCAGTTTTAGAGGCAGTTTATAGAGTGTGTCCTGTAAATCAAGTTTTTCGATAAGTGTTTGCACATCCTCACTTTTTTGATTAAACAAGGTCGCCAAAATATTATAGGCACTTAAAGTATCGGTCTCTTTGATCCGTGCCCGACAGGCACTTCGTATGCCATCTTTTGCCTTGGATGTTTTCACTGTATCCAGCCAGGAACAGTGCAGATGTGGCTTGTCATCTTTAACGATTTTGACAATATCACCATTTTTCAATACGGTCAAGAGCGAAACATTATGTTTGTTCACCAAAGCATCTATGGCATTGCTTCCCACTTCTGAGTGAATGGCATAAGCAAAATCTAACGCTGTTGAGCCTTTTGGCAGTGTGTAGTAGTCTCCTTTGGGAGAAAATACGGTAATGTCTTCTGAAAAAAGATCGGACTTTGCAAGCTCATAAAACTCTTCTATGGAATCATTTTGGTAATGCAGAGACTCAAGCCAATTCAAATTGACACTGTTACTTCCACCTTTATATTTCCAGTGGGCCGCAACACCATACTCAGCAAGTTGATGCATCTCCTGGGTACGTATTTGCGCTTCTAAAATGCCATCTTCACTAAAGAGTGTGGTATGTATGGTCTTGTACCCATTCTCTTTAGGTACAGCAATGTAGTCTTTAAACCTTGAGATCAAAGGAGTAAAACCCAAATGCATTAAACCCAATACTTTATAACACTCTATAGGTTCATGCACAATAATACGAATAGCCAAAAGGTCAAGTACTTCTTCTATGCCTACACCCTTACGATGCATTTTCATATAGATCGAATAGTAGTGTTTCACCCTGCCCAAGATCTCAAATTCATCTTCATCAAAACCATTTTGCACCATGGCACGTTTTACTTTTTGTATAAAGGTATTGAGCTTGAATTGCAGGTTTTGCACATTGCTTTGTATATACTCATCTATTTGGGCATAATCATCAGGATAGATATATTTAAAACTCAAGTCTTCCAAATGATTTTTCAGACGTGATATACCCAACCTGTGTGCAATAGGTGCATACACCACTAAGGTTTCTTCAGCGATACGTTTTTGTTTTTCTCTATGCAGTGCTTCAAGGGTAAGCATATTATGCAGTCTGTCACAAAGTTTTATGACCAAAACACGCACATCTTTAATCGATGCCACCAACATTTTTCGAAAACTTAAAGCTGAATTGATCAGTCTTTCATCAGAACCCGAAGCTACAAGTTCCCCATCACGGATCTCCACAATTTTAGTCAGACCTTCGACCATATGGGCAACATCATCACCAAAAAGTACAGCTAACTCTTCTATGGTAAAACTGGTATCTTCTACCACATCATGTAAAAGTGCTGCCTGTACCATGGTCTCATCATTAGAGATCTTAGCAGTAATAGCCGCAACAAGTATAGGGTGTACAATGTAGGGTTCACCACTCTTGCGTGTCTGTCCCTCATGGGCATCTAAAGAAAGTGCTAAAGCTTCAAGGGTTTCAGGTGCAGGAGAGGGGATTTCATTCCAAAGAAGCGCTTTGGCTTCTTCTACAGTTTGTATATGTTTAGCTTTATTGAGAAAAGCCTCCAAAAGATTTAGCCTTCTAAACTTACAATGATTTTACCTTCAGCAATCTCTTGAAGTGCGATATCTGCATATTTCATAGCTGATATGTCTATGTCGAGAAGTGCGTTTGCACCATTTGCGATCTCTTCAGCTCTTTTTCCTACTGCATTGGCAAGAAGGTATTTGTCAAAATCTACTTTTTCAAGTGCTAATGCTGTTAATTGTTCTGTTCTCATATCTATTCCTTTAATATTTTCTCTATTTAACGATTGAACAAAGGCTCATGTCACCTTTGACGATTGCAAGCAGGTTGCCTTTTTCAAACATGTTACATACAACAATAGGCAGGCCATTTTCTTTTGCCAATGCTATAGAAGTATCATCCATGACTTTAATATGATCTGTCAAAGCCTGATCATAAGTTAACGTATCGAGTTTAACTGCATCATCAAACTTGTTTGGATCTTTGTCATATACGCCATCCACTTTTGTCGCTTTAATGAGCAACTCTGCTTCTATTTCTGAAGCCCTGAGTGTTGCTGCTGTATCAGTTGTAAAGTATGGGTTACCTGTACCGCCGGCAAAGACAACCACACGCCCTTTTTCAAGGTGACGTCTCGCACGGCGTACAATGAATGCTTCACCGATCTCCTGCATATCGATCGCAGACTGGAGTCTTGCTTCAAGCCCGCAGTGCTCTAGCGCTTCCTGGATAGCCACACCGTTGATCACGGTTGCCAACATACCCATGTAGTCACCAGAAGTTCTTTTAATGATGCCGTCTGCTGCAGCAGTTACACCACGGATAATGTTACCGCCACCCACAACAATGCCTACTTCCACACCACTTTCAACAAGCTCTTTGATCTCACCTGCAATAAAGTTAAGAATCTGAGTATTTATACCATACCCTTCATCACCCGCCAACGCCTCACCAGAAAACTTTACCAATACTCTTTTTGTCACAGATGCACCTTTATATAATTTCGCGATTATAGCTAAAAGTTGGTTAGGAGGGGGTTAAAGTTAAATACGTATCAACTTTAACGGGTTGATATGTTTCGAGTTTTTTGTTGCCTGGAACATCAATTTACTTGCTACTTTTCCGACAACATAGCCTTTTTTGATCTTTGTCCCTACATGTATGGTCGGTGCTATCTTGGAAAGTCCTGCATATACTGTATGCATCTTGCCGCTGTGTGCGACCACCACGACCTTTCCTAACATCGAACTTTTCCCTGCAAAGACTACTTTACCATTTAAAATGTTGTGTACTTTTGCATTAGATGAAGGTGATTTTAATGTCACGGATTCATTAAAGATCTTGATCTTGTAAATAGGGTCTACATAGGTACCGTATTTTTTAATAAGCTTTGATCCAGGCAAAGGAGAGATCGTCTTACTGCCTTTGTATGCATAGGTTTTTGACTTGGTATAAGAGGAGTTGACCTGTCGTACTTTGGCACTTGCTTTGGCACTTGCCTTATAGACTTTTTTCTTTTCTTTTTCTGCTTTCACAGAAGCCAAACGTGCCTTTTCTTTATCTTCTTTGGTTTTGGCTCTGCGTAATGCCTCTTTTGCTTTTCTGGCATTGGCACGTGCAAGCTCTTTCTCTTTTCGAATGCGTCTTTGTCTCTCTTTTGCAAGACGTATCGCTTCTTTTCTGGCAGCCGCCGCCTTACGTGCGGCTTCAACCTCTTTCTTTTGTAAAATGTTCAGTTTTGCCAGCGTAGCACGCAGTGAATTTTGTTTGTCTTCTATTTTAGCCAACATGGCAGAGTATTTCTCTTCATCTTTTTCAAGTTTTTTACGCAATTTTTCTTTCGCAAGTTTTTTTTGCGTATACAACTCTCTTTTTTTGACAATTCTTTTGATCTCTGCTTCTGTTTTGTTACGCAGTGCCAGCTTGTTTTTTTTACGTTTTTTAAGGGTGAGTATCTCTGTTTTCAACGTAGCCAGAGTGCTGGAATTATGTTTTTTATATGCCTTGTAGACTTCTTGTGTCAATATAGACTCTTGTGTAGGCTCATGCGCCTGTTCCATAGCAAACACAATCGAGAACTGCTGCGACAGAAGTTTTATGAATGTTTTTCGTTTTTCATCTAAGACTTGACTGGTTTGTTTGAACTCTTTTTCCGACTTGAGCAACTCACTTTTTAATGCTTTAAAGCGTTTTTCTGTTTTTACCTGATCACGTTCCAGTTCATCGATCTTTTTCGTTAAATATGCAATATCTTTTTCAGCCGACTTGATATCTTTTGCAATTTGGTTTAAGCGCCTACTTGCCTGCTTCTTTTTCGAAGATGTCACAGAAAGATTCTTTTTGGAATCTTTGATTTTACTTGTGGTTGAAGCACTGTAGAGTAAGGTCATACCCATCAAGCAGAAAAGAAATAAGGATCTCACTCCTCTACTCCCTTGCTGCTAAATACCACCGAATAAACGGCAATAATGACGATCAAGATAGCCGAGGCAAATAAAATACCTATATCACTGCCCTTAAAGAGTACGTCCTTGTTTACCATCATGATCTCTATGCCGCTTGTCCCTGCCCAATAAAATTTTATGTAGAAGAACATGGCAGACACCAAGAGTGTTGAGAAAAAAGCATCTATCAAAGCTACTTTGAAAAGTACCCCTGAGCGAAGCATCATCGGTGCACCAAATATCTCCATCACCTGCATACGTTCTTTATGGGCATACTTCCATATTTCCATCTGTTTAATGATCAAAAAGAAGCTGACTATGGTCATAAAGACTATGAATATTTTCAAGGTTAACTTGATGAAAGAAAAAAGTTTATAACTTGACTTGTAGGAACTTCCAAAGGTCTCAACCTTCTTAATATTTGGGTCAGACTCCAGATCTTTTTTGATCTCTTCGAGTCCCGAACTGTGAAGATAGGCATCCAAACTAAGGTTGTAAAAATAAGGCAGTGCTTTGAGTATCGCTTCTTTTGTACTTTTATTCACTCCTTTGGCCACTTCAGAAACAATACTGTCCCGCTTAAGTTGTTTGGCGGCAACAATGTGCTGATTGAGTGCTTGAAAGGTGGAGAGTTCTACCGGTTTTTTTGCCACAACCAGCATAGAATACCCTTCCGTAAGCCCTTTTTCATAGGTATGGGTACTGCGATCAAATACAAGATAAAATTCAATAGCCAGCAGAATCGTCATCAACGGTAAAATAAACATCAAATGGTTTTTAATGTACTTCATATACACCCTTGCTCTCAATAATAAAATGTCTATACGGTAATGAAAAAATAGTAGGGATCTTATGTGTCACTACCAACACAGTGGTGTCAAGCTGTTGGCAGGCATTCTCCATAAGGTCCCAGATGACATTGGACGAGTAATCATCCAAGTTTCCGGTAGGTTCATCTGCCAAAATGACCACAGGGTTCTTTGCCAATGCCCTTGCCACACCCACACGCTGCTGCTCACCACCACTTAGTTCCAACGGATATTTGTCTGCATGGTCTGAAAGTTTCACATGTTTGAGCAGTCTTCTTGCCTGCGTCTCCTGTATCTCGGTAGCATACCCAGCGATCATCAGTGGCAAAACAACATTTTTGCCAACTGTCCACTCATTCACTAGCTTATAGTCTTGAAAAATGATGCCCATATGGGTACGTAACTCTTGCAACTTCTTCTGACGTATATTGGCAAGATCAAGTCCCCCTACAACCAAACTGCCTTCTGTCGGTTTAAGCTGTCCGTACAAGGCCTTAAGCAGTGTAGACTTACCAGAACCACTAGGCCCGGTGATAAACACAAACTCACCCTTTTTAATGCTGAAATTTGCATCTTTAATGACTTCTTTCTCACCTTTGCCATACGCGAGTGTAAGTTGGGAAGCATGTATCACATTTGACATAGACTATTCTCCTTCTGCATGCATAAGCTGTGCTGCAATTTTTTCATGTGCTCTGTAGTTCACCATTGTTTTCACAGGAGGAGAGACAAAATATCGACAAGATCCTTCTTCCAAAAGTATATACTTATGTTCCGGTCTGTCAAAACTCCCAAAAGCACATTTGATCAACAAGTGCTGCTCTGAAATCTTATAGATACGTTCAAAATGTACAAAATAGCCATCAAAGACCAAAGCTTTTTTAGGCAAACGTTCTTCTATTGCATCTGTATATTTTACATCATTAAAATTAAAGTCTATACTCTCTGTTTTTTGCTCAGATTCTTCTGTACATTTTACATACACATCGTAGATATCTTTCTCTTGTCTGAGCCACCTTGCTTCATATTTACTGGTGACTTCAAGTGCCTCATTTTTACGTACTTCTACTTCTACTTTAGGTATGGCAAAAAATGTTTGAAGTGCATACCAGAAGTAGTTGTCACTGTCTGTACGCAACTCTAATCTGCCGCCTTTTTGTAAGACACGCATGGACTCTTCTAAAAAGCTGGGACTGATGACACGTCTTTGCGGTTTTTTATCCCAAGGCACTGGAAAATGCACAAAAATCTGATCACAAACATTTGAAGGCAGCATTTCAAGGAAAAGACGTGCATCATAATTGACCACCCAAATATTATCCAGACCCTGAAGCTCTATCTGCTTAAGTACCTGCTGTGCAGAAGGTGTGTGTATCTCTATGCCTATAAAAAGTGTGTCAGGATGTTTGTTTGCCTGATAGAGCAAATGTCTTCCTGAGCCAAACCCTACTTCTACAGATATCTTCTCTTTTGGGTAGGTAATATTCTCAAAATCTTCTATCTTCTTAAAATATTGTGAAGAGAGTGCTGCTTTGGTAGTGGAGGTTGCAATATTGGAAGAGAGTATTTCAAGCTTAAGTTCTTTAGAAACTTTCTCCAGTGCCTCTTTTAAAATATTGACTTTAAGCGGTCGTGTCACTTTGTCATATTTTAAAAGGTACGCATCTGTGTCTGGCTTTAACTGCAGTAAAAACTCTTCACCTTCATGCGCTACGCCAATAAGCAGGTCATCTCGCGTCATGGATTTTCCACAACAGGTCATAATACTGCTACTTTCTATTTGTGCTTCTATCGTAGTGCTATCAAAGGGTTTTACTTTTAAATGTGGCATATTTCCTACTTATAGTGTGACTTGTGTGCTATGACTGGGCTTTGCCTCTATTTTGTCATAACTTTTTGCGATAATGCGGTAACGATAGCTTTTACCTCTTCTTACAAAGGTATCGATATATTCAGCCATCAAACGTCCCTCTACCTGTGAAACAAATTTCCATTCCCCTCCCTCTACAGAACGCTGTACAACATAGGCACTGACACTTGGATTGGCATGAGGCCGCCATAACACTTTTACCACGGAAGGTGCAACCTTATAGGCTTTTACAAACGAAACCGCAGGGAAAGCGGGTTTCGTCTTTACATGCAGTATTTTGCTGCGACGCGACTCTTTACCCAAAGAGAATGTGGTGAAGGTATAGCTGTAGGAAGTATCTGCTTTGACATGGGTATCTACAAAATGTGTTGCATAACGGTTGCCAATGGTACCAATACGTTTAAAACTCTCTCTATCTCCAGAAGCATTGCCCCGGTAAATATTGACACCATGTATCTTTTTATTCTCTATTTTTCGCCATTCAAAGCCAACAGAATTCATGGTTGCTAAAGTACGTACTTCTCCAATACCCTGCAATGCACTGTCTGTTTTATAGGTCATTAAACCTTTTATGCCGCCACAAGCGTTAAATATGACTGAAGCGAGTACCAAGTATACAAGGATCGATTTTTTCATCTACATCACTTTGATCAAATTTTTTAGCTAAATACAGTTTCATATCTTCAAAAAGAGGTGCGACAAATTCCATTTTCTCACCAGTAACAGGATGGATCAAATAGAGTAAATATGCATGAAGATTAACTCGTGCTATTTTATCTCTTTTGCTCTTAAAACCATATAAATCATCACCCAAGATATGACGGCCCAAAGTGTTTAAATGTACACGTATCTGATGGGTTCTCCCTGTAAAAAGTTTTGCAGCGATCAACTCTACACCAAAAGGACCCGTAAGCAGTTTCACAAAAGCTGTTTTTGCCGTTCTTCCCTCTTGCTGCACAGACATCATCAGCCTGTTTTTTGGGTTACGTCCTATAGGCTTATCAACCACACAATCATCTTTTAAAGGACAGTCTATCAATGCCAGGTAGTAACGTCCCATACTCTTGTCCTGTAACTGTGCACTTAAGGCTTCATGGGTCTTATTGTCTTTGGCCACCACCAAAGCCCCTGTCGTCTCTTTGTCTATACGGTGCACAATGCCATGTCGTTCTTCCCCTGAAATAGTCGAGAGAGAGATACCCTTTTTTACTAACCAATCCACCAAAGTAGCCTCCTTCACAGAAGGTGCAGGATGCACCACAAGTCCTGAAGGTTTGTTTAT
>DQVY01000001.1 GCA_015661535.1 Sulfurovum sp.
AAATATTAGTGTTAGAGTATCATAATATTGCTTTGTGAGGTAATAATATGTCAAATTGTCATGGTTTTATGATATCGCGTAGGATGTTATTTACGGTATATGAATAATTTGAAAAGATTTAATAGATCTAATACACGATTGTAACTCTTTTTTTAGGTGCATTAAATCCATAAATCTATTGGAAAAAGACCTAATAATAATGATACCAAAAGACCAATCTTTAAATTGTTGCTGATACTCTATATTTCCATCAATAGCAATAAATACGTCTATATTTCGATTATCTAGTTCATTTAACAAAATGGTATCAGTATATCCATTTAAACCTATTTGGGGGAACTGTCCAAGTATCATCAATGTTGGTTTAGTGACCAATCAAACCCTTAAACAACATTTAGCTATAATCGCGCCATTATACTTAGAAAATAGGATAGTTATGAGAACACATTATTGTGCAGAAGTAAACGAAGAACATATTGGTCAGGAAATTACCGTTGCAGGTTGGGTTTCCAGCCGCAGAGACCATGGTGGGTTAATATTTATTGACCTTAGAGATAAAGATGAAGTCATACAACTTGTGTGCGACCCTGCTGACAATGTAGAAGCCCATAAAATAGCTGAAGAGGTACGTGACCAGTTTGTATTGGTTGCTACAGGTACAATGAGGGCCAGAGGTGAAGGACTTGAAAACCCTAAACTCAAAACAGGTAAAGTAGAGATGGTCGTAGACAAACTTGTCATCGAAAACCGTTCCAAACCTATGCCTTTTGAACTCAACGATGAGAAAGTGAATGAAGAGATCAAACTCAAGTACCGTTACTTGGAGCTTCGTACACAAAAGTCTTATGACATTTTCAAACTGCGTTCTAAAGCGACCATCGCTGCACGTAATTCTCTCGATAGCCTTGATTTTCTTGAAGTAGAAACCCCTATCATGACCAAATCTACACCTGAGGGTGCAAGAGACTATCTTGTACCAAGCCGTGTACATGGTGGTGAATTTTATGCACTGCCACAGTCTCCACAGCTTTTCAAACAACTTTTAATGATAGGTGGTTTTGATCGTTACTTCCAAATAGCAAAATGTTTTAGAGATGAAGACTTAAGAGCAGACAGACAACCTGAATTTACCCAGATAGATGTTGAAATGTCTTTTTGTGACCAGGAAGACGTCATCAAAGTGGCTGAAAAGCTCATCAGCGATGTATTTTCAGCTTGTGCTTTTGACATTCCTACAACCTTTAAACGTATGCCCTACTCTGAAGCGATGGAAAACTATGGTTCAGACAAACCCGATATGCGTTATGACCTAAAAATGGTAGATGTCATAGACATCTTTGAGAGATGTGACAATGAGATCTTCTCAAACATTGCAAAAACACCTAAGAAAAACCGTATCAAAGCACTTAAAGTACCAAAAGGTGACGAGATCTTTTCTAAACGTCAAATGAAAGGCTTTGAAGAGTATGTACGTAAGTTTGGCGCTTCAGGTCTTGGATACTTCCAGATGAAAGAAGAAGGTCTTAAAGGTCCTCTCGCTAAATTCTTTACAGAAGATGACCTTCAAGCCATCATTGACAGATGTGGATTAGAACTTGGCGATGCAGTCTTCTTTGGTGCGGGTGAGAAAAAACTTGTACTTGACTACATGGGTCGTTTCCGTATCTACCTTGCTGAACTCATGGAGATCATCCCAGATGATGTCTTTGAATTTTTATGGGTGATGGACTTCCCTATGTTCGAAGTGGAAGATGGACGTGTAAAAGCCCTTCACCACCCTTTCACACAACCAAAGTCATTAGATTATGAAGACATAGAAGAGATAGAATCTATCGCATATGACATCGTACTGAACGGTACAGAACTTGGCGGCGGGTCTATCCGTATACATAAAGAAGAGATGCAGGCAGAGATCTTTAAACTGCTAGGTATTTCAGAAGAAGAAGCACAAGAGAAGTTTGGCTTCCTGCTTGATGCACTAAAATTTGGTGCACCGCCGCATGGTGGATTTGCCTTAGGTCTTGACAGACTCATTATGCTTATGACAAATTCAAGCAGTATCAGAGAAGTCATCGCCTTCCCTAAAACACAAAAAGCACAATGCATCTTAACACAGGCACCAAGTCCTGTAGAAGAAGAACAGTTAAAAGAATTGAGTTTAAGAATTAGACAACAGGCACCAACGTCCTAGGTTCGATACGATCGAATACGTAATGGTCGATTACATCGACCCTACATATTGATATTTCTTTCTCATTCCCATGCTCTGCATGGGAACAAGTTTAACAGCGTAAATATATATAAGGA
>DQVY01000095.1 GCA_015661535.1 Sulfurovum sp.
AGAGAGTATTTCACTATAATATTTGTAAGATTTTAAAAGTCAGTATTTAGGATTAGCGAAGAATAAAGAGACGTTAAGAGTGAAAGTTTGTTTATCATTTTGTTCTCCTTTAAGATAATTGATAAGCGAAGTATAAAACAGTAATGTTATTTGATTGTTACCTCCGTAATATTCATGTTGATTCATCTATATCTTATAGTGACATAAGCATAGTGTAGCGTTCATATATCCATAAGCAATTTTTATGTTTAAGTGGGTATAATATCGCAAAATTTGTGTACACATAAGGATAGGTATGAAGTTCGAAGATTTCGAAATAGATGAAACAGAAGATTTTGCAGCGATGCTCGAGGAATCGTTTAAAAAATCAGAGTCAAAAAGTGATTTAGTTACAGGTACAATTGTTAAAATTGATGAAAATGATAATTTAGCAGTAGTTGATATTGGTGGTGGTAGAGATGCGAATCTTGCACTTGATGAGATCAAAGACGAAGAAGGTAATGTTACTTTTAAAGTTGGTGATGAAATTAATGTTGTTACTATGGGAAGAGGTCGTATTTCTCATAAAGCAGCAGAAGCAAGAGTGGCATTGAATGAATTTATCGCTGAGTATGATGAAGAGCAAGAGTATATCATTGAAGGTGTTATTACTAAGACCAATAAAGGTGGGTACGTTGTAGAAGTAGATGGTTTAGAATTCTTTATGCCACGTACACTCTCTTACCTTTCTTCTAAAATAGATCCAAAAGGTAAAAAAGTTAAAGCTGTTATCGTTAAAGTAGATAAAGACAAAGGTTCAGTAGTTGTTTCCAGAAAAGAACTCATTGAGCGTGATAAAGCGAAAACAGACGAGATCGTTGGTGCATTACTTGAAAGTAAAGAACCAGTAATTGGTACTATTAAGAAAATTACTTCTTATGGTATGTTTGTAGATGTAGGTGGTATGGACGGACTTGTTCACTATTCACAGATCTCTCACAAAGGTCCGGTAAATCCTTCAAAATATTTTGCTGAAGGTGATGAAGTAAATGTTATTGCTTTAGAGTATGACAGAAAGAAAAGACACCTTTCTCTTTCTATTAAAGATGCTAACCCTGATCCTTGGGCTGATATTGATGCGATCATCGGTGTGGGAGATACAGTAACTGCTACCGTTTCCAACATTGAACCATACGGTGTATTTGTTGATCTTGGTGAAGATCTTGAAGCATTCCTTCACGTGTCTGAGATCTCTTGGGATAAAAATGTGAAACACCCTAAAGATTACCTGGAAAACAATTCTGATATCAATGTTGAAGTGATCGAAATTGACAAAGAAGGAAGAAGACTTAGAGTAAGTCTTAAAAACCTTCTTCCTAAACCTATGGATGCATTTATTGCTGAAAACAGAGTAGGTGATGTGGTAACTGGTACAGTAACATCTATTACTGACTTTGGTGCATTTGTGAAAGTAGGGACTATTGAAGGTCTACTTCATAACCAGGAAATCTCTTGGGACAAATCACAAAATGCAAAATCTGAACTCAAAGTGGGTGATGAAGTTGAAGTGAAGATCATCAAAATTGATAAAGATGCAGGTAAGATTTCATTAAGTAAAAAAGCGCTTGAAGCTTCACCTGTTAAAGCATTTGCAGAAACACATAAAAATGGTGCGATCGTTACAGGTACAGTGAAAGACAAAAAAGACTTTGGTGTATTTATTGCACTTGAAGAAAATGTTGATGCACTTATTAGAACTGAAGATCTTCATCCGCTTAAATTCGACGAGATCGAAAAAGGTCAAGAGATCAAAGGTGTTATCTCTTTTATTGACGGGAATACTGATAGAATTAGAGTTTCTGTGAAAAGACTTGAGCGTCAAGAAGAGCGTGAAGCAATGGATCAATTGAACCTTGATCAAGATGACAGCATGACTTTAGGTGATGCATTTGGCGATATGCTAAAAAAATAAACATATATCATTACTACTAAAGTGATACCCTTTTGGGTATCACTTTAGATTACTTCAGTAGTCGGAGAAATACGACTCTCGTATCACTCCCCCTACTTTAATATAATTCAAAACTTTACATAAAGGCTATACCATGTCAAAAAAAACAATTGTAGTGTGCGACCATATTCACCAAGTTGGGCTGGATATTTTAGCAAATGACTCTGAGATAGAATTGATCAATGCGGCAGATGAGCCTAAAGATAAACTTATTTCTGAGATTATTCCTTTGGCAGATGTTGCCATTACGCGTTCTTCAACAGATGTAGATGCAGCATTTTTAGCAGCAGCAACAAAAATTACAGCAGTAGTACGTGCCGGTGTAGGTGTAGACAATGTTGATATTCCTGGTTCCTCTAAACAAGGTATTGTTATTATGAATGTGCCGACTGCCAACACTATTGCAGCAGTTGAGCTTACAATGACGCATATGCTTTCATGCGTACGATCATTTCCTTATGCGCACAACAATCTTAAACTTGACCGTGTATGGAGAAGACAAGACTGGTATGGTACAGAGCTTAAAGATAAAAAGTTAGGTGTCATTGGTTTTGGTAATATTGGTTCTAGAGTAGCCAAAAGAGCCAAAGCATTTGAAATGGATGTTTTAGCCTATGATCCTTATGTAGACTCAAGTAAAGCGACGGATCTTGACATTGGGTATACCAAGAATTTTGAAGATATTTTGGCATGTGATATCATTACAATACATACACCAAAAAATGCTGAAACGATCGGTATGATAGGAAAAGATGAAATTGCCAAAATGAGAGATGGGGTTATTTTAATTAACTGTGCCAGAGGCGGTCTTTTTAATGAAGAAGCACTTTTAGAAGGGCTTACCAATGGCAAGATAGCCATGGCAGGTATTGATGTATTTAACAAAGAACCTGCAACGGATCACCCCTTACTTAACCTCGATAATGTGACAGTCACACCTCACCTTGGTGCCAATACAAAAGAGTCACAAAGAAACATTGCCACACAGGCTGCTGAAAATGCCATTGCTGCGGCAAAAGGTATTTCATATCCTAATGCCTTGAATCTACCTATTAAAGAAAATGAATTGCCGGACTTTGTAAGGCCATACCTAGAGTTGATCCAAAAGATCGGACATCTCTCTGCACAAGTGACTAAATCCGCTGTAAAATCCATTCGTATAATGGCAGAAGGTCCTGTATCTGATCATATAGAATCTATGGGTACGTTCGCAACAGTAGGTGTCTTAACAGAAGCCTTGGGTGACCAGGTAAATTATGTCAATGCAGAGTTTGTTGCTGAAGAACGCGGTATTGAAATTATTAAAGAAGTAAAACCAAATAACTCTGGATTTACCAATAAAGTAGGTGTTAAACTGACAACGGCTGAGGGTGTTATTACCATTGAAGGTACGGTATTTGACGATACGGTACAGCGTATCATTGAGATCGATGAGTATATTTTAGATGTGGAACCTAAAGGTACCATGGTCTTCTTTAGAAATACAGACACTCCGGGCGTTATTGGTGATGTAGGTAGAATTATGGCAGAGAACAATCTTAATATCTCTGACTTTAGACTAGGCCGTGATTCTAAACAGCAAGCTCTGGCAGTTGTACGTATTGACGGTCATGTGACCAAAGAAGTCATTGATGCACTCTCTGCTTTGGATGCGTGTATCTCTGTAAGCCACGCGACACTGTAATCTTTCAGATACCCTTTAATCCAAGGGTATCTTACATGAACATCTACAATTTTTTTTATTAATCAAACCTTCTTTAATCATTATTTTAACTTATATAGGCTATAATCGCCAAAATATATAAGAAATTATTATCTTAAATTTAGTAATCATAGGGGGATTACCATGTATATAAGAAAATACTTCATGTTACTTTTTTTAACGGTGCCACTGCTCTCCAGTGTATCTAATTTACGACTGAAAACTGCATTGG
>DQVY01000080.1 GCA_015661535.1 Sulfurovum sp.
CTTACTTCTGGTGTTTGAGGGAATGAACCTATGGTGGTCGTAGCCAGATCTTTGTACCCAAGTAACTTTCTTTGTATTTTTATACGTTCTTCAAATTTTCCTTCACGTTCGGGTTTAGTGAAGTTCTTGACTCTATTTTGCACACTTTTATTGTGAATACGTGTTGAGTTTTGTCTTTGTACATTGGCATCTTTATTGGATCGCAGTAGCTCTTTTTCATCATCATTTAAGATCTCATTGAAAAATATTTTGGACAGAAGTGAAATTTCCTCTAGTTTTTCTACAGCATAGGAGAGCCAATTTTTGATCTCTTTGTCCATGTTCTTTTCATAGTTGAGTGTAAATGGTGTATGTAAGAGAGAACATGAAGTGGAGACAATGATACGCTCTCTGTCTACGGTTGTAGCGATATCTTCTAAAAGTGCTGCAGTTTTAGTAATGTCATTTTTCCAAATGTTCCTGCCATCTACTACACCAGCGATTAGTTTTTTACTACTTTCATTGATAAGTGTTAAACTCTCCATATTTTTTTTACCATACAAAAAGTCAAGCCCTATACCCCATATAGGTGTGTGTACCAGTATTTTTGTGGCTTCATTGGAGTGTTCAAAGTAGCTAGTAACAACAATATCTATATTGTCTGACACAGCACATAAAGCATCATACGCAGGTTTAATGAGACTCAATACTTTAGCTTCTAAGCCTTTCACAAAGATAGGTTCATCTATTTGAACCGTAATATGCTCATCAAGTGTAGCTATCTCTTCAAGGAGTGCTTCATATACGGGTAATATCTTAGCAAACAGTTCATAGGTATCTCCTCTGTCCACACGTTTGGAAAGTCCTAAAAAAGTGATAGGGCCAATGAGGTTTATTTTCGTTTGTATCCCTAAAGTTTTTGCCTCTTTATACTCCGCTATGATCTTGCTGGCATTCAGTGTATAATTGTCTTTTGTTGAGAGCTCTGGTACGATGTAATGGTAGTTTGTGTTAAACCACTTTGTCATCTCCATAGCAACAGTATCTTTGTTCCCTCTTGCCATTGAAAAATAGAGCGCTTCCCCTGTGAGCCCTTGAAATCTTTGAGGGATAGCCCCTAGCATTACAGCGGTATCTAAAACATTGTCATAGAGTGAAAAATCATTGGATGATATGAAGTCTATACCTGCATCTTTTTGGTAGTTCCAATGTCTCTCTTTAAGGGAAGAAGCCACTTTCTCGACTTCTGTAAAGTCAGTTTTTTTAGCCCAAAAGAGCTCCAATACTTTTTTTAATTCTCTTTGTTCCCCAATACGCGGGAATCCTACGATATAATTTTTTGACATAAATATCCTTGTCTATTTTTAATTAATTTTCTGTAGGGTGGTGCATTTATGCCCACCAGATATAACAATATTTATGGCATGAATAAGTTTGTAGTTGTGAAGGTGGGCATAAATGCACCACCCTACAGCATTATTATTTGATAGCCGATATTATTGTGTTGTGAATGATTTGATATAATTAAAAAGAGTTGAATGGAGGGTGTACGCCTGTACGTCTAAATGCAAAGTACGTACAGTAAAAAGGGCATCTAGGTATATAATGGTTTAAAAGCAGGGCAAGTCTTGTTTTAAGTTTGAAGTAACAGTTGCAATGACAGGCCTTGACAGCTTTTAATAAAGGAGAGTCCGAAACAGCATTAAAAAGACGTAGTAATAATGCCGGCATCTGACTTCTCCTTATGAAATTTGGTGTAATTCTAGCATACTTTTTTTTAATTAAGATGTTTTTTATGATTTCTGTACTATATTGCGTCATCAAACCTCTCGGGGCGCTTGCATCTTTTTAGAAGGATGTTGGGCTGAGATAAGCAGAAATGCTAGTCCCGTTGAACTTGAACTGGTTAAGACCAGCGTAAGGAAGAGATTGTGATTCTACAACAAGTGGATAACTTGATTATATGTACTATAATGAGATTATCCACTTACTTCGTATAACACTTCTCTCTTTTCGTATTTTATTTTATGAAAGAGAATTATTATGACAAAAGCATTCAAAGACAAATTCAGTACTTCAAACGATGAGCTTACACGTGAGCCGTTTCCTGCCTCTACCAAGGTTTACTTAAAAGGTGAGATACATAAAGATATTCGTGTCCCTGTAAGAGAGATCTTGTTGGGGAATGAAACAAAATTACGTGTGTATGACACTTCTGGTCCTTACACTGACCCTACGGTAGAGATCAACGTAGATGAAGGTATTCCTGCCATTAGAAAAGAGTGGATCACAGGCAGAGGTGATGTAGAAGAGTATGAGGGCCGTATTATGGCACCTAAAGACAATGGCTACTCTACCGATGAGCAGTTGGACTATGTAACGGCAGGTGCTAAGGGACTTGTACGTACACCTTTAAGAGCTAAAAAAGGAAAAAACGTATCTCAAATGTGGTACGCACGTCAAGGTATCATTACACCGGAGATGGAGTTCATCGCATTAAGAGAAAACCAGGATGCTGCCATGAGAGAAGAGTATCTTATGGATGAAGAGCGTGAAAAACGTCTTAAGGGTGAAAATTTTGGTGCAAACCTTCCAGAACAGATCACACCTGAGTTTGTACGTAAAGAAGTTGCAGAAGGTCGTGCTGTTATCCCATGTAACATCAACCACCCTGAAGTAGAACCTATGATCATCGGGCGTAACTTTTTGGTTAAAGTAAATGCAAACATTGGTAACTCAGCAACCACTTCAAGTATTGCAGAAGAGGTAGAGAAGATGGTATGGTCTACGCGTTGGGGTGGAGATACGGTAATGGACCTTTCTACAGGTAAAAACATCCACACTACACGTGACTGGATCTTACGTAACTCTCCAGTGCCTATTGGGACAGTGCCGATTTACCAGGCCTTGGAAAAAGTAAATGGTATTGCTGAAGACCTTACCTGGGAAGTGTTTAGAGACACACTCATTGAGCAAGCAGAACAAGGGGTAGATTACTTTACTATCCACGCGGGGCTTCTTTTGCATCATGTACCAATGACGGCTAAACGTGTAACGGGTATCGTTTCACGTGGCGGGGCTATTATGGCGAAGTGGATGATCCACCACCATAAAGAAAATTTCTTGAACACACACTTTGAAGATATTTGTGAGATCATGAAGACCTATGATGTGACTTTCTCTCTAGGGGATGGTCTTCGTCCAGGCTCAGGAGCAGATGCAAATGATGAAGCACAGTTTGGTGAGCTTGAAGAGCTGGGACGTTTAACCAAAATTGCCTGGAAACATGATGTCCAAACCATCATTGAAGGTCCTGGTCATGTACCAATGCATATGATCAAAGAAAACATGGACAAACAATTAGAAGTATGTCATGAAGCACCATTCTATACACTTGGGCCCTTAACGACAGACATTGCTCCAGGGTATGACCACTTTACATCAGGGATCGGTGCAGCGATGATCGGTTGGTACGGCTGTGCAATGCTTTGTTATGTGACACCAAAAGAACACTTGGGTCTTCCAAACAGAGAAGATGTGAAAGAGGGGCTTATTACCTACAAAATTGCAGCACA
>DQVY01000221.1 GCA_015661535.1 Sulfurovum sp.
CAAGTTTGTTGATGCAAACAGTGCTGAAGAAGCAAGAAGGGACAAGGTAAGTAATTTGAAAAGTTTCATAATATCTCCTATAATATGTGTTTTAATAATGACAGTATAGACTAATCGAGATTAAAATTGATGAAAATAAATGGGAGTATGGTGTACAATAAAGATATTTGGCAAAGCAGATGAAATTCAAGCATAATGTTATTTCGCTATAATTCGCGTAATTATTATATACATTATCGTGTAACGAAGGACAATTTATGGCACAAACTATGACAGAGAAAATATTTTCAGAACATGCCGGGCGTGAAGTGCAGGCAGGAGAGATAGTAAGGGTAGATATCGATATGATCATCGGTAATGACATTACGACACCCATTTCCATACGTGCATTTGAAGAGAGTGGTGCAGAGAAGTTGGCAAATCCGGATGGTTTTGCTCTGGTAATGGACCATTATATTCCCGCAAAAGACATCGCTTCAGCGAATCAGGCGAAGATCTCGAGAGAGTTCGCCTATAAACATGACCTTAAATACTTTTTTGATGAAAAAGATATGGGGATAGAGCATGCTTTACTTCCTGAAAAAGGCTTGGTATTGCCGGGTGATGTGATCATTGGTGCAGATTCTCATACCTGTACACATGGTGCCTTGGGTGCCTTTTCAACAGGTATGGGTTCTACAGACCTTGCCTTTGGGATGATCACGGGAGGGAACTGGTTCAAAGTGCCTGAAACCATTAAAGTGGAACTCACAGGGAAACCGGGCGAACACATTTACGGGAAAGATATTATTTTAGAGCTTATCCGTCAGATCGGTGTGGATGGCGCCTTGTATAAAGCCATTGAATTTGTAGGAGATGCCATACAGCACCTGGGCATGGCAGACAGATTCTCTATTGCCAATATGGTCATTGAAGCAGGGGCAAAAAATGGTATTTTTGCCGTAGATGATGTGACATTAACATACCTGGAAGAACGCAAAGAGATCAATGGAAGCTTACGTGCTGAACCTAAGATCCATGTTTCTGATGCAGATGCAAATTATTGTCAAGTCATCACTATAGACACTTCAGCCCTTTCTCCTGTGATCGCTTACCCTTTCTTGCCATCCAACGGGAAACCTGTAGAACAGGCAGTAGCTGATGACTTGAAAATTGACCAAGTGATGATAGGTTCCTGTACCAATGGTCGTATTGAAGACCTACGTATTGCCGCAGAGATCATGAAAGGCAAAAGGGTTGCCCGTCATACACGTATGATCGTCACCCCTGCCACACAGAAAATATTGCTTCAAGCACAACATGAAGGATTGATGGATATTCTTATTGAAGCAGGTGCTGTGGTATCTAACCCTACCTGTGGTGCATGTTTGGGCGGATACATGGGTATTTTAGGAGACAATGAACGTTGTGTAGCTACTACCAACCGTAACTTTGTGGGGCGTATGGGTGCCAGAACTTCTGAGATTTATTTGGCAAATTCAGCGGTTGCCGCAGCATCAGCCATAGCAGGGAAGATCGTAGACCCAAGAGAGCTGTAAGATGAAAAAAGTTTTTCTTTTTTGTGCATTCTTCTTGACTACGTCTCTACTTTTTGCAAATTATACGGTTAAGATCGCAGTCTATAAAGACCAGGATAATCTTATGCGATTTATTGCGAAGATCCCTGAACCACAGTATAGAAAAAATATTCAGATTGAAGAAAAAAACCATTTGCATTATGTGACGTCGATATCGTATGAGTATGAAAAAGAAGTCAATAAAGCACTGCGTGCCTATAAAAAAGTCTTCCCTGATGCTTTTGTTGAAGAGGTCGAAGAAGGGAATACAACTATCTCACCTGCTACAGTCGATAAGAAAGTTTTGCTGACTAAGCCTTCTCTTGCAAAAGCAACACCTGTTGTTCCAGTGGCTGAGCCTGTCGAAGCCAAAATGCTCGATGCAAAACAACTATTGGAAAACAAAACGGTCTATCTTTGTAAAGACCATCCTCTGAAAGATGCCAAAAAAGAGATCATTAAATTAGAGTTCAAAGCAAAATATGTCTTGTATAGTAAACGTCGCAGAGATACGCCTCCCCTTCAAATACCATATACTTTTGACAAAAATGCTGTGGTCTTAAGCTTATCGGGGATGCAGTTTAAATATCAACTCTTAAAAGAAGAAGAGGGCTTTTTGCTGGCACAGAGTTATATCAATGAGAGCAAAGGGCAACAGTTCAGGTTTTACTTTGATGAGGATCTTGCCTTTGAGTTTGTCCGTGGACTTTCTCCTTTGGTCTCAGCTAAAAGTTTGGATCAAAGTCAAAATTAGGGCTGCCAAAACTTTGTGTGGCATAGCTAGGGTCATTGTAGCCTTCTTGTACAGAGAGCCCTCGTAACATCATAATATCCATTTTGGGGTCAATACCTTTCGGGCAGGCCAGGGTACACTCTCCGCAAAGTGTACAATCCCATACCCCATTGCTTTGCACGCTATCTAGTATCTCTTTGACACCCTTTTCGCGTTTATCTACGCTGTAACGGTAGGCTCGTGTCAGTGCAAAAGGTCCTAAAAATTCTGGGTTTACAGCATAGACTGGGCAAGCAGAGTAGCATGAGTCACAGAGTATACAGTCAGTTTGACGTTCTGTAAACTTTTCATCTTTTGGGGTGGGAGATGCTTCTGTTGCACTATGTAACCAGGCAGTACTTTGAAGTAGTGTCTCTTTTGCTTTATTTTTGTCTACTTTTAGGTCACGAAGAACAGGATGATAGTTAAGTGGTTCAACTACATCGCCATCTTGTAGCTTGTAGGCACATGCGAGTTCTTCTTTGCCATTGACTCTTACGGCACATGTACCACAGACAGAAGCACGACAACCTGCTGTGAAGGTGAGTGTAGCATCTTGCGTTTCTTTGATGTCTGTAAGCGCATGTAAAAGTGTTGTCTTTGTGCTTTTTATTGTGTATGTCTCATGGCTGTTAGTTTCAGACCTAAGTATAGTTAAAGTCATGCTCTCTCCTTCTTCCACTGAAAAACAATGTGGTTTTTAAATTTTTCATCATCTACTTGGGTAAACTCTTCTTTGTAGTGAGCCCCACGGCTTTCATCTCTAGCAATGGCTGCAGAGACTACGGTGGAGCTAAGCAGTATGGTATTTGCAAACTCTAAAAAGTCTGTAAGGTTTGTGTTGTTGGTTTTGCTCTTGTCTTCTATGCCCATGGTGGCTATGGCTTCTTGTGTGTCATTGATGTAGTCTAGAGCTTCATTTAAGGATGCATTGTTTCGGACGATACCTACTTTTTCATAAAAGAGTTTTCCTAAAACTTCGCGTTTGTCGTAAAAGTTTACTGTAGGGGTTTGGGCATAAAGGTTTTCTAGGTAGGTTTTATCTTGCTGAAGTTGTGCATCAGTCGCTTTTTGTACTGAAGTTGAAGATGCATACTTGAAGGCATTTTCTCCTGCACGTTTACCAAAAGCGGTGATTTCTAGTAGGGAGTTGCCCCCTAGACGGTTGGCTCCATGCACTTTGGCATTGGAGCATTCACCTACAGCGAAACAGCCTTTTATGCCATCTACTTCCATAGTATGGTTGACATCTATCCCACCCATAGAGTAGTGAGCTACAGGCTTAATGGGTATGAGTTCTTTGGCTGGGTCTACATTTTCATGTAGTTTACATAGGGCTACTTCTTGAGGGAGGAGTTCCATAAGCTTCCCTTCACCTAAATGACGTACATCCAAGAAGACTTCTTGAGCTTGTTTAAATTGTTCAAAAATGGCACGTGCAACCACGTCACGAGGTCCCAGTTCATCTGTAAATCTTTCGTTTTTACTGTTTACCAAGTACCCACCTTCACCTCTAGCACTCTCGCTTATGAGTATACTAGACTTTTTGAGGGCAGTTGGGTGAAACTGTACAAACTCCATGTCAGACACAGCTCCGCCTGCACGAAGCACAGCAGCTATGCCATCTCCTGTAGCTCCAGTCATGTTGGTAGTGTAGTTATGGTAAAGACCTCCATAACCACCTGTAGCTATAATGACAGACTTCGCATCTATTTGTTTTAACTCACCTGTGCGTATGTCAAGAAAAGTTGCCCCTTTGACACACCCATTTTCAACAACAAGACTCATGAGATAATGTTCATCTAAAAAGTCTATACCGTGTTTTAAGCAAGTGTCATACAAGGTATGGAGTATCTTGAGTCCTGTGTAGTCCTGTGCATAGCAAGCACGTTTGGCTGAGGCTCCACCCATTTGACGTTGGGCGACTGTTTTGATGCCAATTTCTTCTGTTTCTACACGCGAAAAAGGTACACCAATACTGTCTAACCAAGCGATGGCATGAGGTGCATCAGAACACATGGTCTGCACCATTTCTTCGTCACACAGTCCCCGTGCTGACTTAATGGTATCTGCTATATGAGCGTCAACTGTGTCGTCCCCTGCATTAGAAAGAGCAGCGTTTATGCCGCCTTGTGCCATAGAGGTTTGTGAGTTGGTAGGGTAGGCTTTTCCTACCACAAGGACTGAAGCCCCTACATCTTTTGCCGAAAGTGCAGCGGTAAGCCCTGCTCCTCCCGAGCCTATTATCAATACATCGATCATTGCTGTCCTTGTAAATATTCTTCTATGTTTTTGACTATGCCTTCAAGAAGCTTTTTTCTTGCTTCTATGCTTGCCCAGGCGATGTGCGGTGTGATGAGAAGACGCTCTTTATGTTTGACCTCATTGAGACGGTTAGTGAGACTGATGGGTTCTATTTCCAGTACATCTAAGCCTGCATACAGGGTCCGTCTGTCAAGCTCAAATGCCAAATCTGTTTCGTTGATAATGCCTCCACGGCCTAAATTTAACAGTAGGGCATTCTCTTTCATATAGGGTAGGTTATTTTCGTTGATGAGATTATAGGTGTTATCATTCAGCGGTGCATGAATGGAGATGATGTCACAGTCTTTTAAGATGAACTCTAAACTTTGATGCGGGTAGGCATGGTTGAGATTTTCACCAGAAGTAGAATGATAACGCACTTCTGCCCCAAAAGCTGTAGCTATTTTAGCCACCTCTTGACCTATGTTCCCAAAGCCAATGATCCCCCATTTTTTACCTGATATCTCAGCAAAGGGGTGGCTTACATCTGTAAATAGTCCTGAGTTTGTCCAGTTAAAATCTTTGACAGCGGCATCATAATAGGCCATTTTTTCAAGTAAGTACAGTGCCATAGCAAAGGTATGTTGTACCACTGACTTAGTGGAATACCCTGCAACATTGGTTACCGAAATGCCTTGAAATCTGGCTGCTTCTAAATCTACATTGTTCATGCCTGTTGCGGCAATACAGATAAGTTTTAGTTTGGGTGCTTGGGAGAGAATGTTGGCAGAAAGTATGACTTTGTTGGTGATGACAATATCCGCAATAAGTATACGATCCACTGTTTCCTCTTCGGAGGTAGTTTCATAGCTAATGACCTCTCCCAGCTTATCTAAAGGGGAAAGATCTAAGTCTGTTCCAAGTGTTTTGGCATCAAGTATAACTATTTTCATTATGGCTCCTGGTGGCTTGTATTGTCATCATCACAGGAAGCTGTTTCGGTAATGGTAAGGGCACAGCCGTCACTTGCCCCTCCTGCGCTTAAAAAATCTGAAGTGATCTCTAAGGGATCGCTGGAAATGGATGTTTCTGATTCCTCCTCTCTTTCAGGGGTCTCAGTTTGTGTTTTTTCTTCAAAATAGGCAATGATCTTTTGGTCCCCATGAAGGAGTGTCATGCCCGTATTCTCTTTTATGATCAATGCAGGAATACTTGTAATGCCTGAAAATTTCAAAAAGTTTCTTGCAGAAGCTTCTTTTACAGATATAGGTGTGTATGGTATGTTATGTGCTGCAAAATATGTTTTCACTTTTTTACAGTGTGAGCAGGTTTTAGACTGTATAAGATAGGTGCCCGGCGCCTCTATAAATGTTTTGTTTTTAGAAATACTTAGGGTGCTGAGACCTATGAAGATGGCTATGACAGATGCTAACACCATAGGAAAACTTTTGACCTGAGAAAAGAGCGCAATGAGAAGTAAAGAGGAAAAAATACCCAAACAGAAGATACAAGGTTCAGGATTTGCGATGAACTGGTAAGAAAGAATAGTCGCTTCAAAAGCTATGGCTGCGTAAATCCCCATAAAAAACAGGGTTTCAAAAAATTTACTCTTCAAAGACAGATATCCCAAGATCATCAGCAGAAACAGTCCGGCAAGACCAGCATAATTTAGGTATATAGGGTCAAAATTTAAAAGTTCCCCTGCAAGTTTGCATCCCACTTTCCCACAAAGAGAGCTGTGTTGTACTTTTAGATATGTTTCTATGGCCATATAGCCAAGCAGTAACAAGGGTAAAAACAGACGAGAAAATACACGCATCATACACTCCTTATTAATTGTCTGATATTTGAGAAACTATCTCCGTAGCTCTTGTTTTGGCTGCTTCCACTTCGTCGAGCACAAGGCTCACTGCCATTCGACGGCCTACATGAGACTCTGGTTTCCCGAACACACGTACAAATGAGTTCTGGCTAAAGGCGTCATCAGGTATGTTCAGTGTCGGG
>DQVY01000252.1 GCA_015661535.1 Sulfurovum sp.
CTGAACGCTGCTCTCTTGTGCAAAAAGACTTACCATTGACCCTATTAGAAAAAAGATTATTTTCATACTTTATACCACTTTATAAAAATTTTATTGTTTGATTGCTATAAGTATATCTAAAATTTAAAAACTTCATCATTATATTTTATCTCTCCGGACACAATAGAACAGGAAATTTTAAAATTTTCATCAAAGAGTACAATATCTGCATCATACCCTGCCCGCAACTCCCCTTTTTTCAACCCTAACTTTTGTGCAGGGATTTTGGTCACAGCATTGACCGCTTCTATTCTACTCATGGAAGTATGCAGGATCATATTATGTAAGGCTTCATTCATTTTTAACACTGATCCGGCCAATGTACCATCTTCTAAAAGGGCTTTCCTTCCCTCTACTTTTACACTGCGGCCACCCAAATCATAGCTGCCAGATTTCATACATCCTGCACGCATGGCATCAGTGACCAGTATGAGTTTGTCTTGTTTAAGTTTGTGTGCCAACGCCAGTGTTGAGGGATGCGTATGTACAAGATCAGCAATGATGTCACAACTTACATTAGCATCAAATACGGCACCCACTAAACCAGGCTTTCGATGGTGGTAGGCAGGCATCGCATTAAAAAGATGTGTCACATGGGAAATACCCCAGGTAAAACTCTCTTTTGCACCCTCATAAGTAAGTGCTGTATGCCCGGCAGAAAGTATCACATGCGGATAGGCTTGCTGCATATATTTTATAAATGCTTCAGCCCCTTCTGCTTCGGGTGCCAAGGTGATCATCTTTACCTTATCCATATACTTTTCAATAAGCTGAAAGTTTGCTGTCTGGACAAATTGTTTGTCCTGTGCACCGTGTTTCTCTGCGTTAATAAAAGGTCCTTCCAAATGCACCCCTATGATTTCTGCACCCTTGACATTGTCTCCGTACTTTTGAATATTTTGTAAAGCCTTGTCAATCGCTTTTCCTGACATGGTCATAGTCGTTGCCAGGAAAGAAGTGGTACCCGTTCGGGGTAAAGTATCAGAGAGTACAGCCAATGCCTCTGGTGTTGCATCCATCACATCCACACCACCGGAACCATGTATGTGCAGGTCAATAAACCCTGCACTGACATAAGCACCTTTGGCATCAATGATCTCAATAGGGTCACTGTCACTAAGCATAATGTCATCTACAATGTCAATAATTTTACTGTCAAAAAGAAGTATCTTGTCCGATACTACCTCATCATTAGTGATGAGTTTGGCATTGATGATGGCAGTGCTATTAGGCATCGTCTCTCAAGTGCTCTTTTAACACACGTTTGAGGACTTTACCTGTTGCATTTTTAGGTAGTTCGGAAATGATATGTATCTGCTTAGGTATTTTATAATTTGCAAGATGTTCCCGCATATATTTTTTTAATCCTGCTTCATCCAAGGTCTCTGCCTCTTCAGCAAGTTCAATATAGACGATAGGGACTTCGCCACTCTTCTCATCGATAATACCGATCACAGCAGAAGCCCCCACACCTTCGTAGATATCTATCACTTCTTCTATCTCTCTTGGGTATATGTTGATCCCTTTTGAGATGATAAGGTCTTTTCTCCTGTCTACAATAAACAAAAAGCCTTCGTCATCCATGTATCCCATATCACCGGTGATCAACCAACCATTAATGATCGCCTCTTCTGTAGCCGTAGGACGACCCAGGTAACCTTGCATCACATTGTCACCCCTGACAATGATATCACCTATCATGCCATAATTTACTTCGTTCATATCTTCATCAACAACCTTCATCTCATAGCCATGAAGCGCTGTACCGACAGAGCCTGCTTTTTGTTTTTTAAAGGTATTCATACATACCGCCGGACTGGCTTCACTTAAACCATAACCTTCAAGCAGTGTGGCTCTTTTAAACTTTTTGGACATTGCTTCAAGTGTTTTAGGCTGCAGTGCTGCCGCACCCGATATAAAGGCCCTAATGGAGTTAAACCACATAAAGTACCAAGGAAGTTTCGCCTTAGCCAAAGCATTATAGACATCAGGGATACCAAAAAATATCGTCACCCGTTTGGTCAATGTTTGTTTGAAAATATTGGAAAAAGGCTGTATCGATTTAATGATGACCATACTTGCGCCCACATAGAGCGGCAGTATGACACCAATAGAAAAAGTAAAAGAGTGAAACATCGGCAAAAAGACAATGGCTCTGTCTCTTGGTTTTACATTAATGGTTCTTCTGCCTGAATCCGCATTGGAAAGTATATTTTTATTGCTGAGCATCGCCCCCTTAGGCTTGCCTGTTGTCCCCGAAGTATAAATGATCACTGCGGTATCTTCCAGGGCTGTTGGGGTATGGCTGACACCTTCTGTGGTACTTAATGCCTCTTCAAAAGAGTGATGCTGCTCTCCTTCTGTCGTACTCTCACCTTCCCATAAGATGAATTTACAAAGAGAACTTGCCTTGCTGCTATTGACTACTTTGTCATGTATCGCAGAGGCAATAAACACAGAAGCAGCACTGTCTTCTAAAATATAGCTCAATTCATCTTCTTTCAAAAATGTATTGACAGGCACGATGATCGCCCCCAATTTTGAAGCAGCAAAGATACTATAGATAAATTCGGGAGAGTTACGTAAGAAAAAGGCTACTTTATCACCTTTTTTCACACCTAAACTTGCCAAATAGGCTGCCAATTTATCGACAGTATCTAAGATCTCTCCATACGTAATTTTTTCATCATCGACAAAAAGCGCCACTTTTTTGCCGCGCTTTTTTGCCCGAAAGGTGATCAATTCATAGAAGTTATTGAACTTATAATCCATCTTAGAACTCGTAAGAAATACCCAAAGTGGTCAAGTATGCACCACCACCTGAAAAGCTGCCTCCATTTGCGATCACTGGATTCACAGTGTTCTCACCCGGTGCAAAACTAATAGGCTCTTTACTGTCATACAGGAAAGCAAGTCCCCATGAAAGGCTCTCTGTCTGCTGGTACTGAAAGCCCATAGAGAATATCTTTGCATCCGTGTCCGGTGTTTCAAACCCTAATGTCTCAGGAGGAACAGGGGACTCGTCTATTGCAAACCCCATCATGGCTGTTATTTTGTTGTCCATTTTAATGGTTGCACCGATCCTAAAGGTATTGGTGTCTTTCCAATTTTTAGGTATTGGTGTATCAAATGTAGCGATCAAGTCTGGATTTTGTAGTGCTATAGCATAATTAAAATCTAATGTTTCATAGGCTGACCAGAATGTTCTTTCATAATTCAATTCTAAAGTAAATTTGTCATTCCATGTTTTTGAAACAGCTAAATTCAAGGCAGCAGGCAAAGGCACAGAAACACTCGCACCTCCGGAATAGGTGGCTATTCCAGTTGGCACTGCTGTTGGAGATCCAACACTAAGGTTGGCAGTACCTTCTTGATCTAAATTAACTTCAGAACGATAGGTGACAGCCATGTTGATATCTGAAGTTGGTTTATAGGTAAGTGCCAGGTTATAACCAAACTCAATCGTATCCCCTTCCATATTTCTTTTAGGAGCAAAAGCCTCAGCACCTGCAGGATAAATACCACTTGCATCACTTTTTACTATACCTTCACTATAGATCAATCGTACCCCTGCACCTACACTCAAATTATCTAAAATTTTATAAGATATATTTGGATTTAGCTCTATCACCTTAAGGGTAAACTCTTCTACAAAAGCTTTTTGATAAGGCGTTTCCCATCGTTTTGTAAGTCCACCGGGAACCACCAAACTCACTCCCCATCTAAAATCTCCCATCGCTTCCGAAACATAATGAAAATAAGGGATTGGTATATTTTCTGTTTGAGATTCACCAGAGACAGGTCCAAGAGAATAAACATTTGAAGGTAGGTTTACCAACGTAAGACCACCCTCTACATAACTTTTACTCTCATCCATAAAACTCATATTTGCAGGGTTGTCATAACTGGCATCTGCCCCTGTCGTATAAGCCACGTTTGCCCCGGCTTTTGCCATTGAATTCAGTGATTGTTCAGGAATTTTGTATCCCCCTGCCATCACTACCGAAGACGCTACGGCACTCAGTGCCAAACCTTTTACTATTGTTTTCATTTCATTTTCTCCTTTTTTTTCTTCCCTGTCCATGCTGAACTTGGATAAAGACCCAAAAGATCTTTAACCAAACCCAGCATGATCCGCTGTGTTACACTTCGATCAAAGCATACAATGCCTTGATCTCCTCTGGCCAGATTGACTCATCAATGGTTTCAAGGACCAAAGGTATATCATCCATACGTGTATCATTCATAATGAATTTAAAAGCATCCCATCCTATCTCTCCATGACCTAAAGAATCATGTCTGTCCACTCTGGACCCAAGTTTCGGCTTAGAGTCATTGATATGCATTCCCATCAAGTATTCAAAACCGACTATGCGGCCAAACGCTTCCATGGTCTCATCGTAAGCCTCTCTGGTACGCAAATCATACCCTGCAGTAAAAGTATGGCAGGTGTCAAGACAGATACCTACCCTGCTTTTGTCTTCTATTTTCTCTATAATATGCCCCAAGTGTTCAAACTTATAGCCAAGGTTTGAGCCTTGTCCTGCTGTATTTTCGATGACAAGTTTGACATTTGAATCTTTAGTTGCCTCTATGGCTCTGTTCATAGATTCTGCGATGACATCTAAACAATGCAACTCTGCCTGCATAAGTTTATCGTGATATTCCGGGTCTTTTTTAGGGATTTTCACCAAATGGGAACCAGGATGAAAATTGAGTTTGTCAAGTCCTAAAATATGACAGCGTTCCAATTCATCCACAAAAGCATCTCTAGATTTTTCAAGTTTTTCTACTTCAGGGTGTCCAAGGTTTATAAGGTAAGAGTCATGAGGAAGAATGTGTTGGGGTAAAATGCCTGAAGCTTCCAGGTTTGTATGAAAAGCATCTATGGTTTTTGTCTCCAGAGGTTTGGCTACCCACTGTCTCTGGTTTTTGGTAAACAATGCAAATGCTTTGGCCCCTATGGCCATAGCATTTAAAGGAGCCTTGTCTACACCACCGCTTGCACTTACATGTGCGCCGACAAATTTTGCCATTGTTGAACCTTACTGTTGTTTTTTGATCTTTATAAGTATTGTATTGATTGTATCACGGAATATAATTTCATTGTTTAAAACAGCATAATGGATATTGTATTTATCTTCTTTTATTAGCTTTTGTGTAAAGCCGTTACGATTTTTGACCAATCCCTCTCCTTTAAAAATGGTCCTTCCTCTAAAAATATCATCTAAGATCTCTTCTGGGTATACTGCACTTAACACTCTTTGATTAAAACCTTTTTTACTCATACATTCAAAACGGCTCATACAAACACTGTTCTTGGCGATTTCCAGTCTCATCAAAGCTTGTCCACTCCCATAGATCTCTGCTTTTATCTCATCACTGTTTTCATAAATAAAGCCCATGTCTGCATACTTGAATGTCGGTGTTTTAAACACAATAAGTGCTGCATTTTGTGCCACATACTGTTTAGACGTACAGGCAGTTCCTATAAAGATAAACAATACAAGCACTATTTTTTTCCATATTTCCATCTTTTTTCTCCCATTTTTTTCTAGATTATACACTATTTAAGAGATTTTTAAGGGCTTGAGTTCTATAATGCCATCCACAAGTTGCGATGGCCCCATCGTCTAGCGGTTAGGATCCATGGTTTTCATCCATGTTACAGGAGTTCAAGTCTCCTTGGGGTCACCATTTTCAACTTGTAACTTTTCACAATAAGTGGCCCCATCGTCTAGCGGTTAGGATCCATGGTTTTCATCCATGTTACAGGAGTTCAAGTCTCCTTGGGGTCACCACTTATCTCTTCATCTTTATGCAAACAAGATACATTAATACTAATGGCATAGAATATAGCATCCAAGCATTAATAAAAAGATCATTTCGCCCTTTCATTTTTAACTCTCTACTTTTATATGGTACACTTATATCAATAGAATTTATTGGAGACTATTATGAAAAATATTATCTTGTTTGCCTTAATGATCACAGTGGGATCATATGCGCAAAATAAAGAACGCACATACATGTGTAACTTTACATCGTATGCCTCAGCCAAAGGCTCTTTTAAGAAAGACGGACTGAAATTTACCCTCATAACCCATGACAATAACGGTACCTTTACCATAAAACGAAGTACCGATACCACCCAGGGAAAAATGATCAAGGCAGACAAGGGGATCTCGTTTATTGAGGTAAGTAAACGCGGGAATATTACCACAACCTCTATGACGCAGCTCCCTCCTCTTGAAAGTGAACAAAAGGCCGTACACAGCCAAAACATACTCCTGGGAGGAAAACTGATCGCCAGTCAGCATTATGGTACCTGTCAATATGTTGATCCTATGCAGACAAAAAAACGGAAAATCACGGTGTCAAAAATAAGACGACACGAAATTTACCAAAAACTCAATATTGAAGCAGCGTTAAGAACACTTTCGAAAAAAGATGCGAAGTATGTTTTTGATGCCCTCTCAGGCGTATTCCCTTCAAGACAGGAGATGGAATCAGACCTGAGCATTGAGGGAATGATCATCGTCTCCCAGATCATGGAAGAGATGATGAAGGTGAAATAAGCAGGTCTTTTTACTCACCCATCTTTGGTCGTACAGGAGGGAAAGCCCTGATCGCTGCTTTTACATGCGAAGGTGTTTTAGACGTCTCTTTGTACCCTGCTTTCAAGAGATCATAATAGGCAAACGGCATAAAGTGTTCTCTCGTGACCA
>DQVY01000254.1 GCA_015661535.1 Sulfurovum sp.
GCGACATTCTTCTTTACTTTAACCTTTAAGCTGGAGCAGGAGCAAAAGAGTTCAAAGTCTTTAAGACAGATAAAAAAAGACAAAGTAACTGAACAAAAAGAGTCGGTGAAACAAGAAGTACAAAAAGCTGCAGAAAAAAGAACAATGAACAGCCTTTCTGTCTTGGTAGCAGAAGACAATATGATCAATCAAAAACTGATCAAAGTCGTTTTAGAGAACCTAGGTTTGCAGGTAACTTTGGCTTCAGATGGCCAACAGGCATACGAAGCATTTACAACAGACCTTTATGACATGGTTTTTATGGATATACAAATGCCGGTGATGGGAGGCATAGAATCCACACATAAAATTTTAGCCTATGAAAAAGAGCACACGTTAAAGCATGTGCCTATTATTGCTTTAACTGCCAATGCATTACCGGGAGACAAAGAAAAATATATGGCTGAAGGTATGGACGATTATGCAACCAAACCTTTAGATCTAAAAGCCCTTGAAAAGCTTATTACAAAGTATTGTAATGTGTAAAGGGGAGATTCTTTCAGAGCTACTACACAGAAAGTACAGCCTAAAAGATGTAAAATAGCATAACTCATTTTAGGATATGTCTATGAAATACAAAAAACAACTACTCTTTTCATTATGGATCTTACTTTCAACCACGCTACTCTTCGCAGGCGAGGGTGTAAGTCAAAGCACAATCGGTATTATGCTCGGTGCTTTTGTCTCAGGTTTACTGCTTACGTTTACTCCTTGTGTCTTGCCGATGGTGCCTATCGTTTCGAGTATTATTGCGGGACAAGGTGAGGACTTGACCAAAACAAAGGCCATACTTTTAGCACTTGCCTATGTTTTGGGTACAGCAGTGACCTATGCACTCATGGGAGCCTTAGCAGGCGCTACGGGAGAGCAGTTGCAGTCTTACTTCCAAAATGTTTGGGCTATAGGGGCGATGGCACTTGTGTTTGTAGCCATGGCACTCTCTATGTTTGGGCTTTTTACCATTCAACTGCCATCATTCATACAGTCTAAACTCAATGCGGAATCGCAAGGAATGAAAGGGGGAAGTTTCATACCCGTCTTTTTACTAGGGATGATCTCTGCACTTATTTTAGGGGCCTGTGTCTCTCCTGTACTTATCTCTTTTCTTTCTGTAGCCATAAGCACATCTGACGCGACACTTGGCGCATTAACCATGTTCTCTCTAGCTATGGGTATGGGTATCCCACTTATACTACTGGGTGTGGGGGCAGGCTACCTTGTGCCCAAAGCAGGTATGTGGATGGATAAAGTAAAATACTTCTTTGGTGTGCTGCTTCTAGGTGTTGCCATCTGGATATTCTCTAATTTGGATTTAGTAAATGTTTTGTTGCTTTGGGGTGTATATACTATCGGTATAGCCATCTATTTGGGTGCAACACAACGCCTAAGTTTGAAAGCAAGTGGTTGGGAAAAACTACAAAAAGTTATTGCAACGGTATTACTTGTGTGGGGTATTGTACTTATGGTAGGTGCAGGGTATGGTGAACAAGATATCTATAAACCCTTACCAAAGACTTCAGTGACAGTTGTTGGAGGCAATGGAAATTCAGACCTACATGCTGGTTTACCTTTTGAAAATATTGCCAATATCACTGCCTATGAGATTAAGAGACGTCAGGCGATGGATGAAGGTAAAACGATGATCATCTATTTTTATACCGATACCTGCCCGGTCTGCAAACACTTAAAAGATACTACCTTTAAAGATCCGAGTGTCATAGAAAAATTAAAAAATGATTATGTTGCTGTTCGTGTCAATATGAGTGACGGTACAGATAAAAAGATATCGGAATTGAAAAAAATGTTCCAAGTATTTGGACCTCCAGGGTTTGTATTTATAGGATCAGACGGTAAAGAGATGAAAGA